>JALOQK010000002.1:300000-542597 GCA_025453395.1 Candidatus Omnitrophota bacterium | reverse complement strand
GGGAGTCAATTGGACGGATATCTCATTGCTTGGTAACTCCGGTATTAATTGGGCAGATGTTTCTAAGTTAAGCAACCAGGGTATTAACTGGTTGGATATATCAAGATTAAGCAATACCGGTATCAATTGGACAGATATCTCCAGGCTGGGCAATCAGGGTATTAATTGGCTGGATCTGTCAGTGTTGACTAATAAAGGTATAAACTGGGCGGATATTTCTGTTTTAGGCAACAAGGCGATCAACTGGACGAGTATCGCGTTGCTTTCCAATCAAGGAATTAACTGGACAGATATATCCGCCTTAACTAATCAGGGGGTTAACTGGCTTGATATTTCGGTATTGTCAAATAGGGGTATTAATTGGATTAGTCTTACATTGCTTACTAACCAGGGTATAAATTGGAGCGATTTATCGGTGTTGTCAAATAATGGTGTAAACTGGACAAGTGTCGCATTATTAAGTAACCAGGCGATTAATTGGTCTGATATTTCGTTGTTATCCAATAAGGGTATAAATTGGTCAGATCTGTCAGTAGTGACTAATAAGGGTATTAACTGGACTAATGCTGCGCTACTTTCCAATCAAGGCATTAATTGGACTGACATTGCAGTCTTATCCAATAAGGGCTTGAATTGGTCAGATCTGGCAGTGTTATCAAATGCGAATATTAACTGGCTTGATTTGTATGTTCTTTCCGGCAAAGGTATTAATTGGACAGATGTATCGAGGCTTGGCAATACGGGTATAAATTGGGCAGATATAAGCGTCTTGAGTAACCGCGGCATTAATTGGCTGGATGTGTCTAGGTTAAGCAATGTTGGCGTTAATTGGTCTGATATTTCTATCTTAAGCAACAGAGGAATCAACTGGGCAGATTTTTCAGTGTTAGCTAATAAAGGCGTTAATTGGTCTGATATTTCAGTCTTGAGCAACAAAGGCATTAACTGGACAAGTGTGGCCATATTGAGCAACCAGGGCATAAATTGGAGTGATATTTCTCAATTAGGCAACAAGGGCATTAATTGGGCTGATATTTCAGTATTGTCTAACCAGGGCGTTAATTGGTTAGATGTTGCCCGTTTATCTAATCAGGGTATTAACTGGAGCGATGTCTCGCTTTTAGGGAACAAAGGTATTAACTGGACTGATATATCAATTTTAAGTAATAATGGCATTAATTGGTCAAGCATGGCCTTGCTGGCTAATCAGGCTATCAATTGGACAGATATTTCGAAATTCTCAAATGCAGGCATAAACTGGTTAGATATATCCCGTTTTTCAAATGCAGGGGTTAATTGGGCAGATATTTCGCGGATGAGTAATTCATTGGTTAACTGGATAGATATGGCGCGTATGTTTAATTCTGGTATTAATTGGGCTGATATTTCTTCTATGTCCAACAGGGGGGTAAATTGGCTGGATATCTCAGTATTAAGTAACCGCGGTATTAATTGGGATGATATTTCCAGATTAAGTAACCAAGGTATCAATTGGGCAGATATTTCGGTATTGTCTAATCAGAGCATAAATTGGTCAGATATCTCAAGATTAGGCAATGCCGGTATAAATTGGTCAGATATTTCGATATTAGGGAATAAGGGCATCAACTGGTTAGATGTCTCTCGTTTATCAAATCAAGGAATCAACTGGTTAGATATTTCGGTGTTAAGCAATCGCGGGATTAATTGGCTTGATTTGTCGGTATTAACGAATAACAATATTAATTGGCAGGATTTCTCCAGGCTTACGAATCAAGGAATCAATTGGGCAGATTTCTCCAGGCTTGCCAATCAGGGTATTAACTGGCAGGATTTATCCAGGCTTTCTAACCAGAATATAAATTGGGCCGATTTGTCTAGGATGGCTAACTTAGGTATTAATTGGCTGGATATTTCAGTAGTTTCCAATCAGGGCATCAATTGGACAGATATATCAGTATTGACTAATAAAGGTCTAAATTGGGCTGACTTATCGGTATTAAGCAATAAGGGGATCAATTGGCTGGATATCGGAGTATTGTCAAATAAGGGCATTAATTGGTCAGATATTTCTATGTTGAGTAACAGGGGCATAAACTGGATAGATTTATCTATTTTCTCTAATCAAGGGATTAATTGGGTTAATTTTGCATTATTGGCTAACCAGGGGATAAACTGGATGGATATATCTGTTTTCACTAATAAAGGCATTAATTGGGCAGATATAGGGCAGCTTTCTAATCAAGGCATGAATTGGGAAAATATTGCTGTTCTGTCAAATCAGGGTATTAACTGGATTGATTTCTCGCGCCTAAGCAATCAAGGGATAAATTGGACAGACTTCTCCGTTCTTTCAAACAAGGGAATTAATTGGAGCAATGTTTCTATATTAAGCAACCAAGGCATAAATTGGTCAGACATTTCTATATTAACCAATAAAGGCGTCAATTGGGCAGATCTGGCCAGCTTAAGTAATCAAGGCATTAATTGGATGGATATGGCAGCTATGCATAATATGGGGATTAACTGGTTTGATATGTCAGTAATGCATAATAAAGGCATCAATTGGTTAGAAGTTTCTTTGATGAATAACGCCGGTATCAATTGGTCCAGTGTTGCTTTATTAAGTAATCAGGGAGTTAATTGGTCTGATATATCGCGTATGAGCAATCAAAATATCAATTGGGTGGATTTGTCGCGGATGACAACAAGCAGCGTAAACTGGAGCAGCCTTGCTTTATTAAGTAACCAAGGTGTTAATTGGGAAGGGCTGCAGCAGCTTTCTAATACAGGGGTTAATTGGGCGAATCTTAAGATCTTAACCGATGTAGGGATTAATTGGGGTGATTTATCGATATTGACTAATGTGGGGGTGAATTGGTCTAATATAGGGGTTATGTCTAATACTGGAATTAATTGGCAGGATCTAAGGGTTATGTCCAGGGGGGGTATTAATTGGGATGACTTTGCCTATATGAGCGGGCGCGGCATTAATTGGACCGATGTGCAAGGAAGAAGTGTTGCTAATGTTAACTGGACAAATTTAGCCGCGATGACCTCATCTAATATTAACTGGACCCAAGTGTCAACCTTAAGTACGCGCATAGATACAATTATCACTACGGTAAATACTGTTCAGGGTTTGGTGGCTACTCTTAATAATACCATAGGCGATATTAATGATAAAGCGCGCACCGATTCTTTATTCGGCGCTATAAACTACATAGCTGATCAGGTTAATAGTATTGGGGGAGGAGTGAACTTAGATGATATTAAGGCGTCATTAGATGATATTAAGTCAAAAGTAGGCACTGTCAATGACACAACTACTAGTAAAACTTTGTTCGGTAATATTAATACCATAGAATCTTACAGCCAGTTAATCGGTGAGGTTGCGGATACTTCTTCAGCAAGTTCAGTGTTTGGAAAGATGGCCTATCTTTCAAGTAAGTCGTCTTCTATCCTGCAGGAGGTACAGGACCTGCGTAATGAATTGGGAACTAAAGGAAAATCCACTTCTTTCTTGGCCGCGGTGGATAAATTATCCAAGACTCTTGGGGAAATGCGGGAAGAATCAAAGACGCTATTGCTTAATAAGGAAGATGGCAACGCTATAACTAAGAAAATAGTGGATTCAGTAGTTCATGCTACTAACGAAAGCGGTAAATCGCTTGGTTTGAAGATGAAAAAGGTTGAAACATTGGATAAAACTGAAATTGCGGATTTAACAAGATTAAAGAAAAAGATGAATGAGGTAAAAACTATTCTTGCTGCGATCGCTGCTGCCAAAGAACAGGGCACCGCGGTTGTAAAAAGCTGGTTGGAGGCTGAATAAAATGTCCTTTAGAAAGGCGATGGTAATTTTTATATCTGTTTTTTTATGCGCGTCACAGGCATTCGCGGCAGTAAAGGTCAAACTTTTTGTTGTAAATCCATCCGATGATAAAACTACAACTTTACCCGTTAGATATGATTTTCCCGCAGAGATTAAGCAGGAAGATATACTTGACGCAGGAGGGCTTCTTATTGATTATGACCCTCAAAAAAATGTCTATTTTGCCCATCAAGATATAACATTAGATGCCAAGCAGACTAAAGAATTGCAGATAGTCATACAGGACAAGTGGGATATTCCTAGCGACAAAGTGGATAGCCTAAGAAATAAACTTGGCGAGAAGTTAAATACGATGAAGAATTCATCAAGTTACGATACCGCTAAGATGTTGGCCGATAATATTAATCTTAAGCTGGATGATATATCAAAGTCGCAAACCGAAGCCGCTGGTGATATTGAGCGCAAGATCGGTTTGTATCGCGCGAATAAGGAACGCTTGTCACAACTGGAGAATGATATTTTATCTTTGGATTATTTGGCAATTAAGTCTTCTGGAATGGAAAACGCGCGCACCGTGCGTTATGTTGTAGAGGCTACTAATACAGCAGAGGAAGAGGCGGAAACAACAGTAACAAGTTACCTGCCTAAAGGCGTGCAGCCAGAATATCTGGTTTCTAATCCCGGATTTGATATCGGCTATGATAACAAGGTAGGGCAGTATTATTTAAGTAAAAAAGAAAAGCTGAAAGCCGGAGAACGCAAGAAATATGAATTGGAAATAAAGGATATGTGGAGTTTTTCCCCGGAATTAATGGATAAATATGCGCGCGAGGCGGATGATTTCAAGAGCATATTAAAAGAAACCAAATATAATAAATTAGGGGATATGCTTCTTTCTGATATAACTAAGAGCTCGCAGGAGATACTAGAAACTCAGAAAACAGCTTCTGGTATCAGGGATAAGATATCGCTTTATAATGACAACCTCGAGCGCGAAAAGAAAATCAAGCAGAGCTTGGATAAGATGAAGGGGTTAATTGCTGATATTGTGCGCGCGCAGGAATTTTTTAGCGTCTTAAAAGAGCAAGACCCTCAGGCTCAGCTTAAGATTGCCGATATAAAGAAAAAGGAGAATATTCCCAAAGCAGAAGTCTGGCAGGTTTTTTTAATTGTTATTATATTCCTGATTATATTTAGCATCTTCGTGGGGCTTTTTTGGTATAGAAGGCTTAAGGCGGATACAGGTTCTGCTAAGTATAATAAAATCACCAAGCCTAAGCAGCAGTCTGAAGTTAAATAGAAGTTTTGCGGTATTGAGCATATAGGAAATTTGTGATATAATCTTGAAAGTATGAGCCTACAGTATAAAGAGTTTGGTTTGGTTAAAGCGGTCCGCGGTTGTATTGTGACCATTAAAGGCCTTGAACATTGTATTAATGGGCAGTTGATTAGATTTGGTTATGGTACGCTGGGCATGATTATTGGTTTTTCTGAGGATGAAACGCAAGTTCTTATTGTTAAAGAGCAGGAGCCGATAAAAACCGGAGATACCGCAACCATGACCTTGGAGCCGTTCAATGTCCCCGTAAGCAGTAAATATCTGGGGCGCATGGTTAATGTTTTAGGTGAGCCTTTGGATGGCTTGGGAGTTATCCCTCCAGAAGTTTATCTTCCTATTTTTCCTGAAGCTCCGTCTATCCTGGAGAGAGAAATTATCAAAGAAACGCTTGAGACGGGGATAAAAATAATAGATACCATAATCCCCATTGGCAAAGGACAGAGAGAGCTTATATTAGGAGATAAAATGACCGGCAAGACGACTCTCTGTACTGACATTATTATTAATCAAAAAGGTAAGAACGTTATTTGTATATACTGTTCAATTGGTAAATCTAAAGCAGCCATGAGCAGGGTTGTGGAGTTGTTTAAGAAATTCGATATGTTTGATTACGGGATCATTGTCGCTGCTATGGCGGGGCAGCCTCCGGGGCAGATGTATCTGGCGCCATACGTGGCTAGTTCCATAGGCGAGCTTTTTATGAATCAAGGCAGGGATGTGCTGGTAATCTTTGATGATTTTACCAAGCATGCCTGGGCATATCGAGAAATATCGCTTATTTTAGGCAGGCCCCCCGGAAGAGAATCTTATCCGGGAGATGTATTTTATTTGCATTCCAGAATGATTGAGCGCGCGGCTAAATTAAATAAAGAAAAAGGCGGAGGCTCAATGACATTTTTGCCTATTGTTGAACTTCTGGAAGGCGATTTAACAGGTTATGTGCCATCAAATTTAGTATCTATGACCGATGGACAGCTTTATTTAAGCGCGCAGCTTTTTAATGATGCCTTTAAGCCAGCGGTCGGTATAGGTTTATCAGTTTCCCGTATCGGAAGCAAAGTGCAATGGCCGGCGATAAAAAAGGTAAGTAAGACCCTGCGTCTTGAATATGTGCGTTTTGAAGAATTGCAGCGTTTGTCACGGCTTAAGGCTTCCGGTCAGAGCGAAGAAACAGAGAGGGAATTGGGTAAGGGCAAGATTTTGTATGAGCTTTTAAAACAAGACCGCGATAAGCCGGTACCCATGGAAGGGGAAGTGCTTATGTTCTTAGCTCATAATAAAGGCTTATTGGAAGATCTGGAAATGGGAGAGATCGCTATATTTAAAGAAGAAATATATGATTTTGCGTTTAAGCGGAATCCTGAAGTTTTACAAAAGCTGCGCGCTAAAAGGGATTTTGATGAAGGCATTGAGCAAGAGTTGATTTTTCTGATCAATGATTACCTGAAAGTGCTTATGGAAAAAAGAGCTGCTGAAGGGCAGGAACAAGAAGCTGCTGTTCAGGAAATTACCATTTCAGCGAATAAATAGGATGATCGGTAAATTTTTCTTTACGGTGCTGGATATCGATTCTATTCTCTATAAAGGAGATGTTTCTACTGTTTTTGTCCCAGGAGAAAAAGGAGAGTTTGAGCTTTTATCTTGCCATTACCCGATCATGAGTCTTTTGGGCAAAGGGGATATTATCATAGATTGGCAAGAGGCGATAAGCATTAACAGAGGGATAATTAAATTCTTAAGAAATGATTGTGTGGCCATAGTTGAGGTGGGAGATTAGATGAATACAGTTATTGTGCTTTTAATAGTCGGGGTTGTAATTTTAGGGCCTTCAGCGGTTATTGCCGCTATAGGTTATTCTACCATAAAGGCGCTGGGGAGAAATCCATCGTCGGCATCAAAAATATTAATGGGTACAATAATCATACTTGTTTTTGTAGAGGTGTTGGCTATTTTAGGACTGTTAGTTATTTTTCAGCTTTTTGGAGCTAAATAAGGAGAATTTATGGGGGATTTTCTAATTAAACTTATTGTTGTTCAGACCATTATTTTTGGCGTAGTTATATTTTTTCTAAAATTAGTCTTGACCAAGGATACGGAAAGTTCCGTAAATAGGCTTGAGACTTCTTATGAAGATGTCAAAAAGAAGAAGGATGAAATAGCGCAGAGGATTAAAGAAATAGAGGACGAATATAATAGGAAAAAGCAAGAGGCGGAAAATGTAGCCAGTGAAATAAAAGATAAGGCCACTCAAGAGGCCTATGAGATCAAGGAAAGCGCTTTTAAGCGTGCCAAGGTTGAAAGTGAAGATATCATTACTAAGGCCCAAAAGACAATAAATAAGATACATGATGATATTCGCAAAGAGACAGAAACTAAAATGGTGGAGCGTTGCGGCTCGATGATTTCGCGCATCTTAAGCAAAACCGCGGTAACCCAAATCAATAATATCCTGTGGGATGAATTCTTAAAAGAGCTGGAGAACGCTAATTTTGGGACTATTGATTCAGGGGTCAATTCCGTGGATGTTGTTTGCGCTATGCCCTTGGATGATAAACAACGCTCTAAAATAGGCGAGCTTTTATCCGTTAAGCTTAAAAAGGGTCTCTCGTTGAATGAGACAATAGATAATTCGGTATTGGCAGGGGCTATCTTGAGGTTCGGCACTTTGACATTGGATGGCAGCCTTGCCTCTAAAATTAATGAGATAGTTTTAGCAGAAAAACAGCATATCGAGGAGAGGGTTTAACTTAGGGCGCGCATGTCTAAAACCAAAAAATTGAAAATAGATTATGATGATACGGCTGAAATCCTGGACCTTATTTTGATCCTTAAGGATATTGCTACTACTCTTTTTCAAAAATCGGCTAAAAGCAAACAGATATTGATTGATTTTGTAACTTACTTTACGGATTTCTTTAAGATGGCTTCGTTTTTCGGGACCGATCATCCGCTTGTGCATCCTAAGTCAAATGCTACAGCTATTTTAGTTGTCTCAAGCGAATCCGCGTTTATGGGAGATATGAATTCACGTTTAATACGCAGTATGCAGGCGGAAGCCGATAAGAATAATGCCAACGATATCATTGTTTTAGGAAATAAAGCTGGAGAGAAAATTAAAGCGGTACTAGGCAAGACAAAAAAAGTGCATGTTGTGACCGATATACATAAGAATGGCAATTATAAAACCAGCATCAATACCAAGGATTATATTATTAATGAAGTTATGGAGGGCAGGATCGGTAAAATTGTCGCGGTTTATCCTTTTGCGATAAATATTAATTTAATCAGGCCAAAAGTTGCGGTATTATTCCCCTCAACGGAGGCTTTTCCTGTAGATAATAAAGAAGAGCCAAAAGAGGAATCCATAGAGCATGTTGTTGTGGAGTCAGATAAAAATGATATCTTAGGGTATTTAGCTTCGCTTTGGCTTACCTGCAGGATCTATGAGCTTCTTATGAATTGCGAGTGTTCCGGGTTTGCCGCGCAGGTCCAACAGTTGGAATCAGCGGGAGATAGGCTTAAGAAAGAAAAACTTCTATTAGGCGTTGCTGTTAAGAAATCGCGCAAATCAGACATATCAAAAAGCTTGGCCGAGGTTTTTGCTTCGCGGATGGTAAATACTAAATCAGCATAATATGCCAAATATTGACAATAAACCCGAAGACAGCGCTATCACGCAAGACGGATTAGAAAAAGAAAAAGCGCAAGCTCCTGTAGAGCAGCCTGCGACAGATTCTTTGTCTGTGGATCCTATTCCTGGCAAGATAGTCGCTGTGCAGGGCCCGGTTGTAGACGTGGAGTTTCCTCCCAGCAAGACTACCCCTTCGCTTTTTATCCTGCTTACCACCAAGACTTTTGATGGCCGCGAAGTATTGATGGAGGTGGCAGAGCATATTACAAGTACGCGCGCCAGATGCATATCTTTGTCTTCAACGCTTAATTTACAGAAAAACGCGGATGTTTTTGATACGGGCTCTTCGGTTAAAATACCTATCGGGGATGAATTGTTTGGCAGGGTTGTGGACGTGTCCGGAAAACCTTTAGATAAAGGGCCTATTATTGATACCGGAGTAAAACATCCTATCCGCAGGCCTGTGCCAAAGAATGTTTTTAATATATGCGATAAGCTGGGTTCAAAGCCCGAGGTTTTGGAGACTGGCATCAAGGTCATTGATTTATTATATCCTTTGGTAAAGGGCAGTAAAACTGGAGTCTTAGGGGGAGCCGGCTGCGGTAAGTCAGTTATTATCTTGGAACTTATTAATAATATTGTCAGTAAGCATAGCGGCGCGTGCGTGTTTTGCGGAATAGGAGAGCGTATCCGCGAGGGAAACGAACTTTATTATGAGCTAAAGGAGCACAATCTTTTAGATAAGGTAATGCTGGCCTTTGGGCAGATGGACCAGCCTCCAGGAGCGCGTTATGAAGTGGTGAATACCGGGATTACTATGGCAGAATATCTGGCGTCTAAGAACAAAGATGTGCTTTTATTTATGGACAATATATTCAGGTTTGTGCAGGGAGGCGCTGAAGTATCAACACTTTTGGGGCGCGTTCCTTCAGAAACCGGCTACCAGCCGACACTTGCTTCAGAAGTAGCCGCGGTTCAAGAGCGTATTCGCTCCATAGAAGGAGGGGGTTCTATCACGGCGTTTCAGGCGGTATATGTTCCGGCAGATGACTTCACTGATCCGGCAGTCGTTGCGATATTTAGTTACCTGGATTCAGTTATTACTCTTTCCCGTGAATTAGTCCAGAAAGGTATTTATCCTGCCATAGACCCGTTGACAGGCTCATGTACTAACCTTGACTATAATATTGTGGGGAGAAAACATTATGATATCTCGCAGCAGGTGATATTTTTGCTTAATAAGTACAGGCAGCTTTATAAGATAGTCCAGGTTATAGGCCTTGAAGAGTTATCCAAAGAAGACAGGAGCTCTTATACCCGCGCGGAGAAAATGATTAATTTTATGACCCAGCCGTTTGTTGTCGGAGAAATATATATTGGTAAAAAAGGCGAATATGTGACGATCCCTGATTTGATAGAAAGTTGCGCTAAGATTATTGACGGCAGGATGGATAAAGTGGATGCCAAGAATTTCTATATGATCGGAAAAGTGAAAGATTAACCTTTTAGAATTTATGAACTCAAAATTTGATGAAATAATCTTATCTTATGTGCGCAAGAATGCCATAGTTCCAGAGGATGTTTTATCAAGGCTTATCAGGAATAACGCGTCATCTGATAAATCGGTTCTTGGCCTTTTGGTGAAAGAGAATTTAGTCAATGAAACAAGTATCATAAAGAATCTGTCATCTGATCTTGGCCTGCCTTATTTAGAGATTAATTCAATCAAGATAGATAAACGCTTGTCGGAAGTCATTCCTTATAAATTCGCGTGGCACTATCGTTTTGTCCCGGTAAGCATAGAGGGCAGGCTTCTTACTATAGCATTGATTTATCCGCTTGATATAAAAACACAGGATGAATTAAGGCTGCATTTTGGTTATGAAATAAAAATGGTTATGGCTAATGAGTCTGATGTGTTGGAGCAAATTAACGCGCTTTATGGCTTAGGGGCTGATGTTGCGGGAGCGATTACTTCCGATGAATCCATGAGCGAGAATATTAAACTGGATACAGCTTCCAAGGAAGAGATTTCCGATATAGATAAATTGGCGGATGATAAATCAATAGTAAGGCTGGTTAATCAAATTATACTTGAGGCCTATAAAAAACGCGCGACTGATATTCATATTGAGCCTTGCCGGGGAGAGTTTAACGTGCGTTATCGCATAGATGGGGTTCTGTACGATACAAGCCTTTCCAGCCAGATAAAACCATACCTGAAACCAGTGCTTTCCAGGATTAAGATTATGGCCAACCTTAATATTGTGGAGCGCCGACTTCCTCAAGACGGAAGAGCGGTGGTCAAGGTGCAAAATGAGGTATTAGACCTAAGGGTATCATTTATCCCTACCGTATATGGCGAAAGCCTGGTTATCCGCATACTGCCTTCCCAAATGACCTTTGATTTAGGCAAGCTTGGGCTTTCATCCTCTGACATAAAGACATTTGAGAATTTAATAAGCAAGCCGCATGGCATTATTTTTGTCACAGGCCCTACCGGAAGCGGTAAGACTACCACTCTTTATACCTGTCTATCGCGCATTGATAAAAAAGAAAAGAAGATTGTCACCATAGAGGATCCGGTGGAATATGAAATACCCGGGTTAGTGCAAATCCAAGTTTCTTCTGAAATAGGGCTTACTTTCGCGAAGGGCTTGAGGTCTATTTTAAGGCATGATCCGGACGTGATCATGATCGGAGAGGTAAGGGATTTAGAGACCGCGGAAATCGCCATGCGTTCTGCTTTGACCGGACATTTAGTGTTCTCAACTCTGCATACCAATGACGCGCCAAGCGGTATTACAAGATTGATAGATATAGGAGTGCCAGCATTTCTGATTTCTTCAAGCGTTGACGCTTTTATCGCCCAGCGCTTGGTCAGGGTTATCTGCCCATTTTGCAAGAAAGAGGATACCTCTAATAAACAAAAGCTAAAACTTCAAATATCCAAAGAATTAGGCATTGTCTGCCCGGAGGAAATCAAGCTTTACACGGGGTCAGGCTGTGAATCTTGCAACTTTACAGGTTTCCACGGCCGCACAGGCATATTTGAAATACTTTTTATGGATTCTACCATGAAAGATGCGATTCTTAATAAACCGTCTTCAAAGATGTTAAGGTCTTTGGCTATTTCAGAAGGGATGCGCACCTTAAGGAAAGACGGTTGGGAAAAGGTTATTACCGGAGTTACTACCGCTGAAGAAATTATTAAAGTTACCGAGCAGGATTATGCTGATGAGCCTGAAGAATCGTTTGTTCAGCCCGCGCCGTTGGCTACTATAGAAACGGATTCGTTACAATACGATGATTCGCACACCCGCCGGCTTTTTCCGCGCTTGCCGATTAATATCCCGTTTTCCTGGAAATTTTATTCCAAAGAGCATAAATTTCCTACCCAGGATATGCCGTATATAAACACGATGACTAAGAACGTTGGTGGCGGGGGCGTGCTTTTTAGTTATCATGAGCCGCTTGTTTTAGGCGCGATCTTAGACATCAGCATTAATATCTCTTCGGAAATAAATATAAATTGCTTAAGCAGGGTTGTCAGGGTAGAAGAAGTTGAAGATGGCATAAGTTACCATATCGCGATATGTTTTCTGGATCTATCGGGAGCGGACAGGGCTAAGTTAAACAGGCTTATAATTGAGCGCAGCAAAATAAGGACTTAATATGCCTAATTTTAAATATACAGCTAAAAAAAGCCCCACAGAGCTAAAAGAAGGGATACTCGAGGCCTCTAACAGAGATGCCGCTGTGGATTTACTTAACCGCCAGGGCCTGGTGCCTGTTAAGTTAGAGCTTGTTTCTGGAGATCTGCAGCGCACAAGCTATAGCCAGGCTCATTCCAAAGTTTCCTTAAAACAGGTTATTATCTTTACAGGCCAGCTTTCGCGTTTGGTAAAAACCGGTGTGCCCATATTAAAGGCCCTTGCCATAATAGAAGAACAAACCGCAAGTAACGGCCTGTCCCAGATTATAGATGAGATTATTGCTGACGTAAGATCCGGCGCGGCCTTATCGATTTGTTTGGCTAAATATCCTCTGGTCTTTCCCGGGTTATACATAGCTATTATAAGATCCGGAGAAAATACCGGCAATTTATCTTTAGCTTTGGATAGAGTAGGCGGGTACCTTATAAAGGAGCATGAACTGCGCAAAAAAGTGAAATTTGCCTTAATATATCCTTGTTTTATGTTGCTGGTAGGACTTGCTACGGTAGTTTTTATGCTTGTGTTTGTTGTCCCCAAAATAAGCTCTATGTATGTTAATTTAGAGCAACAGCTTCCCTGGGTAACCAGTAGTCTCCTTTGGGCAAGCCAGTTGTTAAAGTCTTATTTTATTTGGTTCTTGTTGGCGTGTATTTTAATAGTTTTCGTGCTAAGAAATATAGCCAAGCGCAATAAAATCCTATTAAGCAAAGTGCTTTTAGCAATTCCTTTATATAATGGTTTCATTGTGAAATCAGAGTTGGCGCGTTTTAGCGCCTCTTTGGAACTTTCACTTAAAAGCGGAATTAATATTTTAAAGGCCGTAGATTTAGCTATACCTGTTATGGACAATGAAGCCATAAAGAAAGAAATTTCTTCGGCATCTGAAAGGATAAGATCGGGTGGCGCTTGGGGGGTGGATTTAAAGAAATCAAATATCCTGCCTAAATTCTTTGGGAATTTGGTTAGCGTCGGAGAGGAATCCGGCAGGCTTGATGAGATGTTCGCGGAAATCGCGCGCTATTTTCAGGAAGATACCGATGATGCCCTTAAAGTCATTACTTCGTACCTTGAGCCGGTTACGATACTTATCGTGGGCATAGTGTTAAGTTATGTTATAATTGCCATGCTTTTGCCGATATTGCAGCTTAATTTATTTGTAAATTAACCCTATTACCCTATGAATAAAAAAAAGCAAGAAGGATTTACTTTAATAGAAATATTGCTGGTGGTGATAATTATAAGTTCATTATCCGCTATGGTCTTACCGCGGCTTGTCGGCCGGTCCGAACAAGCCAAAACCGCTGCTTGTAAGGCCGATATCACAGTTAATCTTGCTACAGCCTTGAAGCTTTATGAATTAGATAACGGCAGCTTCCCGACCACAGAGCAGAATTTAATTGCGTTGATGATAAAGCCGACAATTTCCCCTGTGCCGGAAAACTGGAATGGCCCATATTTAGAAAGAAGGCCAGCTGATCCATGGGGTAAAGAATATTTGTATAAATCTCCTGGTGAGCATCGCCCAGATTATGATCTCTGGAGTTTGGGAAAGGACGGCAAGGAAAGCAAGGATGATATCTCCAATTGGCAGTAGCAAAACAATAGCGGGATTTACCTTGGTGGAGATTATGCTTACAAGCGCTATTTTGTCTTTGGCGATAGTGGTTATTTTCCAGTCTTTGTTAAGGTCTTTAAGCATAGACCAGTATTTGCTAAAAAGAATAGCGGTTTCCTGTGTGGCTAATAATCTTGTTTGGGAAATGAAGAATTCTCCTGGGAAGGCCAAGATTTTTGCCTCCGGGTTGGCATCATTTCTAGGCCAAGAATCCGGTGTCAGTTATTCCTGGAAAACAAATATCTCGCCTGTCACGCAAGAAAAACCACCAAAGAAGAATATGTATCATGCAGGGTTGGTTTTGACGATAGTAAACGAGGCTAAAAAAATAGATTTCTCGCGAGGTTTTTATTTTGAAGATTAAAACTCACCCTGGGTTTAGTTTTATTGAATTAAATATAGTTGTTGTTTTGTTGGCGGTATTAGGGGTTCTGGTGTATCAGAGTTTTTCTTCTGGAGTAAAAATTTGGCAGAGAATAAAAGACGGCTCCGGGGATGTGCAGGTGGCAGTATTTTTTGATAAAATAACCAATGACCTGCATAATTTATGCGTTTTCTCGCGTATTTTAGGTTATGGCAGCCAAAAAGAATTATCATTTACCACGGTAGATTATGTCCATCAGGATAAAACAAGCTATTTAGGTTTGGGGCGCGTTAGGTATTATTTTGACCAAGATAATAAAGATATTTTACGCACATTTAACAGTTGGAAAGCGGTCAAAGTGAGTAAATATGCGGTCAGCCCCAGCCCTATCGTGGAGAAAGTAGAAAGCCTGTCTTTTAGTTATTATTACCCAAAGAAAAAGCAGTTTACAGAAATATGGGATTCGCAAAGCGACAATCCTTTGCCAAGCGCTGTTAGGGTTAATATAAGGATAATAAAGAATAATAGGGCCGTAGATTTATCAAGGATAATTAATCTATGCGTCAATTAAGAAAAAAGAAAGAAGGCTCTATACTTTTCTTAAGCCTTTGGGTGGTAACATGCTTGACGGTATTTGTGGTTTTCATCGGTGCGGCTGTTAACCAGAAGATTTTATTCGTCAAGAGAATAGAGGATAGCGACAAATTACGTTTAGCAGCTATGTCAGCGGTTGATCTTGGGATATGGCAGCTGGCCAATCAGGGGGTAAAGCAAGAGTTCTACGGGCTTAAAAGCGTTCTTTCTAATAACCCTGAATTCTTCGGGGAAAGAAAATTAGGCGGAATCAATCTTTCTCTGGATTATAACGGGCAGCTTGGAAGTTCTTGCGGGGATGAAGTTTGTTACGGGGTTATTGATGAAGAAAGCAAAATTAACTTGAACACAGCTTCTTTTGAGACCATTAAGAATCTTTTTGTTAAAGTTTGCGCTTTAAGCGATGCTAAGGCCGAAGATTTAAGTAACCGTATTATTGATTATAGAGATAATGATGATTTAGCCAGTAATGCAGCTGCCGAAGAAGTTTTTTATGGGTTCGCGTCTTCTGCGTGGCTTAAGAACTCTAATATTGAGTTTATCGATGAGTTAAAAGATATCCCCGGGATGCAAGAAGAAGACTTTAATAAAATCAAATCATATGTTACTATTTATGGTAATGGCAGGGTTAATATTAATTCAGCTTCCCTTAAGGTCCTTGAGATTTTAGGTTTAGACAGTGTTCTTGTGAAAAAGATCAGCATGTTCCGTAAGGGCGCGGATAAAATATGCGGGACAGAAGATGATGTTGTAGAAGAAGAAATCAAAAATTATATTGAAGATTTAAATAAAGATTCGGTTTTGATGCAGTCTGAAATTGAACAGCTGCAAAAGGCCCTAAATGGCCTGTTAACGGATAAATCTTCCTGTGTTCATTTGCACGCAAAAGCAGGTTATGGGGCAGGCAAAAGATTAATAGATGTGGATTGTGTTTATGATGTGTTGTCCGGGTCAGTAAAGTATTGGCGAGAAAGTATTAAGAACGGGGCATAGTTATGGCTGATAAAATACGAAATGTGCTTGCGGTAAATTTCCGCGGGGATACTGTAAATTTATGTTACGGCAAGCGCGCAGGCGCTAAATATGAAATAACAGGGATTAAAGTTTTTGATATTAAATCTTGTGATGCCATTGGTATTGCGAAGTTGCTTAAGGACAATGTCAAGGCGCTTAAGGCAAGCAATTTCAGAGTTATTTTAAGCATTGATTCCCACGCTGTTATCACTAAGAATATAGAAGTGCCCTCCACAAGCGATAAGGAAATAAAAGAGATAATTGATCTTCAATCCGGAAGATATACCCCTTACGCAAGAGAAGAAATTATCATTGATCATGTCAATATCGGCACATATCATAATAGTTATACTAAAGTTTTGGTTGTGATAGTCGTGCAGGCAGAGCTTAAGAGGCAGATAGAAATTATCAACTTAGCAGGTTTCCAAGTCGCCCGCGTGCAATACGCCGCGGAAAATATAGGCTTATCTTGCATAAAACTGCTTAAGATAGAGAAAAAAGCCAGCCCCAGCGTTGTTGTTAGAATATCTCAGGTTAATTCTGATTTTATTATTATATCTAAAGGTATGAGTGTTTTTGTCAGAAATATCCCGGTTGGGCATAATGATTTCTTAGCTGATAAGAATGCAAGTATCTTAAGGTTTGCTGATGAGCTTAAGAAGTCTTTTGACGCTTACCGCGCCGAAGAAATAGATGTTATGCCAGATGAAATCAATTTCATAGGCCCCGTTGATATGGTGGAGTTAGTTAAGGCAAGCGCCTCAATGGCATTTACTATGCCGTCCAAGGACCTTTTGTTTTATAAGAGTGTTTCTGTCCCTGCCGAGGTTATACAGGAGGATAAAAAGCTGGCCTTGTCATCTTTAATCGCTTTGGTTATTTCGGCAGAGGATGCCAGGATAGACTTAAGGCCGCTGGATTTAAAATTAAAGATGGCTTTTCAGGAAAGAAGCAAGGAAATCATCAAGAGCGGGTTCTTGGTAATGCTTATAGTTATCTTCATCTGCGCGATGCTTCTGGTGAGGATTTATTACCGCGGGGTATATCTTTCCGGGCTTCAAGAACAGCTTAAAAGCACCTCTCCGGATGTGGCTAATCTTGAAGGTAAATTAAGCAAGATCATTGTTATAAAAGACGCCCTCAAAAAGAAAAATCACGCTTTAGATTCTATATCATGGCTTTATGAGCTAATTCCCACAAGCGTATATTTAAAGAATATAAGCATTGATCAGGATTCAACTATATTCATTAAAGGGACAGCTGAGGCCATGTCGGAGGTGTTCGCGCTTGTTACTTCCTTAGAAAATTCAAAGTATTTTAAAGATGTTACCGCCCAAAATACCGCTAACCGTAAAGAGGCGGGTAAAGATGTGGCTGATTTTGAAATAAGCGCTAAATTAGAGCAGAGGTAAAATATGGCCAGTAAGTTAGAATTTAATTGGAGTAAATTTTCTAAACAGGAAAAGTTGATTACTTATATAGCTGTAGCATTTTTAGTGATGGCTATTTTTGACCGTTTGGTGTTAAGCGCGATTTTAGCTAAAATAGGTTCACAGGAAGAGCAGATACGCATGCAGGAGCTTTCCATAAAGAAAAACCTGAAAATTCTTTCACAGAAAGATTTAATCCAGAAACAAGACCAAGAATTCTCGGTTTATTTATCTAATGCCACATCACAGGAAGAAGAGCTGTCTTCTATATTAAAAGAAATAGAGACATTAGCGAATAAGGCTAATGTCAGTTTAGGGGAGATTAAGCCGGTGGATTTGAAAGAAGAGAAGCTGATGAAGAAATATTCTGTAAGCTTGTCATGCGAAGCCACAATGGAGCAATTGGCCGATTTTATTTTCCGTCTGGAAACCTCAAACAGCCTTTTCAATATTGTAAGCTATAATATCGCATCTAAGGATAAAGAAAAAGGCACCGTTAAGTGCAATATGTCTATTACCAAGACGGTGGTTGCCGCGTAATTTCCTACCAGTTTATTCTATACAACATTATTACCATATCTTTAGTGGGGCTTTCCTCGGTAAAGACAGGCGTGAAGTGTTTTAGAGTCTTGCCTTTAAGATAATAAAGCTTGAAAAGGAATGACTTTGCTACCGATTCATCAAGCAGAAATATCGCGTACGAGTTATTGTTTTCTGCTAAAAGCACGGAATATGGGAGAGTGCTGGAGGCGTATTTCTTTTCTTGAAGCTGGCCATTTTCCGCATAGAATATGCTTTTGGGTTGGATTATTGACCCGTCCTTTTGCGAGATTATAAAACCTTCTTTTGTGTCAATATTGAGTACGAAGTTATTTTCAAACCTTATCTTATTGTCTTTTCGCGCAACTTCATTGTATCTGGGGCTGCAGGCAGGTAATCCTCCTGATAGAGAGAAAATAAAATCTAAGAAATCTTTGGAATCGCGCGAAGGTATGCGGATATTTTTATTACTTTGTGTGTTAAGTATTAAATATTCAGCTTTTTTAAAATCCCAATTACCTATATAGGGAAGGGCTGCGTATGAGTCAACCATTTCCGTGTAGACCATTATATATGCCGCAAAAGGTGTTTGATGCGTCATCCTTAAGATCGTGGTTTTTTCTTCAGGTGTAAATCCTTCAGAGGCAAGAACCGCATCTGCTTCCTGTTGGTTAAGAGGCAGTATCTTCTTTAAGAGGCTTGTGGCATCAGAAACAATCATCCCATGCTCATATTCTAAATACTCCAACGCCTTATTGCCGCTCAAATCAAGCATGCGCAATATTCCAAGAGAAAGCTCTTCACTGTTAGAAAGAAGCGCGTTAGCGATCCAGTAGGTTTGAGGCTCTTGTTGGGACGCTCCGTCGGCCACTACGCGCCTTTTGGCAACAGCCGTAATAAAATGCCCCGGGCACCACCATGTGTTAATTATGCTGTTTTCGGGGGTGAGCTTTTTTATTTTCTGCATGGCGTTATCCCATGTTTGGTTATAGATAGGCGTTATTCTTCCAGCTATTAGATCGGCAGAAGAAATCGGGATAATTGTTAGTGCCAAGAAAATAACCGCCATAATTGATTTTGCGGGTTTTACAAAATGTTGCTTTTTAAATTTGTTTTTTACCAAATAGATTACGCCTTTGGATGTATATTCTAAGAAAAGGGTAAAACATAGCGCCGCTGGCACACTCAGCAGGATGGAAAACCTTACTGCTTTTAAAGCCAGATATAGAGTTCCCAGTAAGAATACGGTTAAGAGGATACTTGAAAACAGCAAGCGTATATTTCTTAGCCTAAAGGAAGAAAAAAGAAACATCAAGCATCCCGCTATCGGGAAATATATATAGTTGTAGTTTCCCCCTACTAAAAACGAAACTTTTTCCAAAGACATGCTTTGCGTCTCTCCGACCGTCAAGAAAATATTCGGCCAGAGGTCAAATTTTGCGCCTAAGAAACTGGAGAGCATCTTAAGGCCTTCCTCAAAGGTATACAGGAATGTGTGCGGGGATATTAGTATGCTTATACAAAAAAAAGTAGAAATAAGATAGGTTGCGTAGCATAAAATAATTTTTTTGGCATATTGTTTGTGGTTAAATTTGTAATCTGCCAGAAGAATAAAAGGAAGCGCCGCCAGCATTATTACAAAAATAAAACCCCAGCCATGCCAAAAAAGTTCATAAGCCGCAGTAAGAAA
Source organism: Candidatus Omnitrophota bacterium (assembly GCA_025453395.1). Classification (NCBI taxonomy): domain Bacteria; kingdom Pseudomonadati; phylum Candidatus Omnitrophota; species Candidatus Omnitrophota bacterium. The sequence goes on along the minus strand of JALOQK010000002.1, from coordinate 522,850 downwards.
AGAGGTCAGCATAGCTATCAGGTACGGCTTCTTAGGCTTATCCAGCGCAAGAAACATGCTGAAGACAGAAAGCAATATCAGCGTCGGGAAGAATATGTTGTAGACATCTGTGTCATACCATCCCCAGACAGTCCTTTGAACAAACAGCGGACCCAATATAAAGAAAATAAGCCCGACAAAGGTATTTAACGCAGATATTCTCAGGCGCAAAGACACAAGGAAAAACGGAATAACTGATATTACAGAGATAAGGATTACTAGCCATTTTATCGCTTCCATGAGTTCTACTCCCGTTTCGAAGAGGTTAATTACTCTGTAGAGGTAGTATCCGAGAAACGGGTGTAATGATAACGGCTCCCATTTGCCAAAAGGAGCAAGCATCAGCGGATTAAAGTATTTTCCCTTTTCTATTTGCGGGCTTATTTTTCCGGTTTTGTATATATTTTCAGTTAAGCCGTAGAAATTGTAGGAATCCGCTTCTAAGAGAAATGGGCTTACGCGGATATTGTCGGATTTAAGAAGCTCTCTTGTGCCTTCTTCAATCATGGCGCTAATGGCAGCGGCATCATCAATTAAAGATTCTTTAAATTTAATTCTTAAGAGTTTGCCCTTTTCTTTAGTGTCCAGATTTGGGTAGGTCTTTTGGATGTATAGCCTAAGCTTATCTTTGAAATGCGCATGGACAACTTCAGTGGCCATTTTCTTGGCATAGGCGGGCCCTTTATTTATTAAAGGATAGAGGCGGAAATATGCGCCTAGCGCCATAACCGGAAGGCAAATTAAGCTAGTTAAAAGTATCTTCTTCAATAGGGGGTGTTTTTCTAGCATGATTATGGAAAATTATACTACTTCTTTAGGCGGTGTCAATTGGTTTAAAGGTAATTTTGTGCTTGAAAGATAGTTAGATTCGATATAAAATAAAGGTCTATCTGTAGTCAAATCTATAACTTACGAGCCTATTGAAGGAGAATAAAATGAAAGTTGTGATTCTTGCCGGAGGTAAAGGCACCCGCCTTAGTGAAGCTACCACTGTAGTCCCGAAGCCCATGGTAGAAATAGGCAACCAGCCCATCTTGTGGCATATCATGAAGATATATTCAAGCTTTGGGTTTAATGATTTTATTGTCTGCTTAGGCTATAAAGGGTATATCATTAAAGAGTATTTTTCGCATTACCTTTTGCATAAAAGCGATGTTACTATTGATCTTGCTCAAGGGAAAACCATTATACATGAGAATAAAACTGAATCTTGGAGAGTTACTTTGGTGGATACAGGCCTGGAGGCATTGACAGCCGCAAGATTGCTGGCAGTACGCAAATATTTAGGAAAGCATACTTTTATGATGGCATATGGAGATGGTTTGGCAAATATTAATCTAAAGAAACTTTTGGATTCTCATCGTAAAAGTAAAGCCTTGTCTACAGTAACCGCGGTTCAGCCTTTGGGCAGGTTTGGCAGTTTAGATATTGAAAGGAATAATAAAGTTAAGGCCTTTACCGAGAAGCCCAAAGGCGATAACGCTTGGATAAATGCCGGATTTTTTGTTATGGAGCAGGGGATTTTTGATTACATTCATGGGGATGTGCTTTGGGAAAAAGAACCTGTTCAGGCTCTTGCCCGGGCAGGGAAATTATCCGCCTATCGGCATCAGGGGTTCTGGAGGCCTATGGATACGTTGCGCGACCGTAATGAATTAGAGCGCCTCTGGCAATCAGGAAACGCTCCCTGGAAAATCTGGAAGTAAAAATGCCTAAATCTTTTTGGAGGAATAAGCCGGTATTAGTTACCGGGCATGAGGGGTTTTTAGGGGCGAATTTATGTAAACGCCTTTTAGAATTAGATGCCAAGGTTATAGGTTTAGATATTGACACAAATCGTTCTGTGCGCTTGCTTGATCAGCAGCAGTATAAAAAGATTGTTACCTATAGCGGTGACGTTAGGGACAGTAAATTAATAGATAAGATAATAAGAGAGCGCCGAATCAGGATTATTTTTCATCTTGCTGCTGAAGCGATTGTATCTTGTGGCCTTAAGAATCCAACGCAGACCTTTTCTTCTAATGTAGAGGGCACCTGGAAGCTGTTAGAATCCGCCAGAAGAAAAACGGGTATAGAGGCAATTGTAGTTGCCTCAAGCGATAAGGCTTACGGAAGCCATAATAAACTACCTTATCAAGAGGATGCCGCGCTTTTAGCAGAGCATCCTTATGATGTATCCAAGGCCTGCGCGGATATGATTGCCAAGTCCTACGCAGCTACTTTCAATCTTCCGGTAGCCATAACCCGTTCAGGAAATATTTACGGCCCGGGAGACCTTAATTTTTCTCGTCTTATTCCAGACGCTTTCAGGTGTTTGGTTTTGGGCAGAAATCTTGTTATTAGAAGCGATGGCAAATTTATAAGAGATTATATTCATGTTGACGATGTGGTTGGCGGATACATTATGATTGCGCAATGCATGAGGGGCAAGAAGTTAAAAGGCGAAGCCTTCAATTTCAGCAACCAAAAACCCCTGTCAGTTTTCGAATTATTAAACCTTGTTTATCGTGTTACCGGGAAAAAACTACAGATTAATATTCTAAACAAGGCCAAATATGAGATTAAGAAACAGTATCTTAACTCGTCTAAGGCGATGAAGATTTTGCATTGGAGGCCCAAGGTTTTGCTTAAAGATGGGCTATCCAGCACTTATGGCTGGTATAGTAGTATTTTAAAAAGGCGCAAAATATGAAGGCGTTTTTCTTAGGTACTAACGGTTGGTACGACAGCCCAATGGGTAATACTCTATGTATTTTAATAGAAACAAAGAGGGAATGCATTATTCTTGATGCGGGAAGCGGATTATATAAGCTGGATAAGTATATTAAGGCTGATAAAAAGTCATATCTCTTCTTGAGTCACTTTCATTTGGACCATATTATAGGGCTACATGCTTTAGCAAAATTCAGATTTAAAAAAGGCCTAAAGATTTTTGGGCCACCGGGGATAAAAAGGAATCTTAATTCTATCATTGCCCAGCCGTATTCGGTCCCTATAAAAGATCTCAAGATGCAGGTAGAGGTTGAAGAATTGACACAGAAAGTAAAATTTCCCTTTGGTTTAAAGTTCTATCCCTTAAGGCATTCTTCGGTTTGCTATGGTTATAGATTTTTACTGGAGAATAAGATTATTAGTTTTGCTACTGATACCGGTATTTGCGATAATCTGTATTCTCTTGCCAATAACGCGGATGTATTATTTCTTGAATCTTCGTATAAATTAGGCCAAGATGACCCCTCGTGGCCGCATTTAAATCCAAAAATAGCAGCTTCTTTTGCCAAACAGTGCGGCGTGAAGAAGTTAGTTTTGGTGCACTTTGATTCCAGTATATATACCAGCATCAAGCAGAGAAGGCTGGCTTTAAGAATTGCGCGTAATGTTTTTCCCAAAACTTTTATTTATCAGGATAACAAGGTTGTTAAACTGGCATGATTCCAGATGCAAGAGAATTACAGGTCGTTGTTTTGATGGGGGGTAAGGGTACGCGTTTAGGCGGTGTCATTGGCAATCTGCCTAAAGCCATGGCTGAAGTAGAAGGCAAGCCGTTTTTCTCTTATCAGTTTGACCTATTGCGTTTAGCTGGTTTTAAGAAGTTTATTTTCTGTGTTGGCTTTGGGAAAGAATATATATATGATTTTTTTGGCGATGGCGTTGAATTTGGCGTAAAAATAGAATATTCACCTGACCCGCCGGGTGCTGAAGGCACAGCGAGTGCTCTTAAAAATGCCATGTTGCTTTTGGAAGATGATTTTATGCTTTCTTATGGAGACTCTTTTATGGACATGGATTATCAGCAAGCCTTGTATAATTATTGGCTGTTAAAGAAAAGTTCCTCTGGTTCAGGCATGATGTGCATTCTTAAGAATAATAATCTTTATGATAAAAGTAACATAGTTTTTGAGAATAACCGAATCGTTAAATACGATAAAAAGTCCAGTCAGGCAGAAATGGATTATATTGATTATGGCACAAGCTTTTTAAATAAAGCTTTGGTGGATAAAATCCCCGCATCGGTGGGCGATTTATCAGATTTTTACTCTATGCTTGTCAGGGATGGTTTGCTTGCGGGTTTTGTAACTAGAAAGAGATTCCGCGAAATAGGCAATTCGGGTTCATTAGAAGAATTTAGGAATTTCATAAAACAGCGCTTATCACAGAAGAATAAAGCAATATTTCTTGATCGCGACGGCACATTAAACAAGTTTGTTTTTAATGATAATATCAAGCAGTTTGATTCTCCATTAAAGCCGGACGAATTTTGTCTTATTGATGGAGTTTTTGATGCGTTAAAGCAGATGAAAAAACACGGGTTTCTTTTGATCGTGGTCACAAATCAGCCTGCGGCAGCAAAAGGGAAAACCACCCTTAAAGATATATACGCAATCAATAATAGGATGCTGGATCTATTCAGAGAAAATGGCGTAGAAATAGATGATGTTATGGTTTGTCCGCATCATCAGGAGGGTTCTGACCTAGCGGCAGAACAGTTTCTTGTTAAGAAGTGCCAATGCCGTAAGCCGCAAGCAGGGCTCTTAGAAACGGCGATTGATAAATATAATATCGATATAGGCAATTCATACATGGTCGGAGATTCATCCGCAGATATATTGGCGGCTAAGAAAAAGTCCGTGCGTTCTGTTTTTATCGGTAAATATAAAAAGGATGATTCAGGGGGATTGCAGGAGTGTAAGCCGGATTTGGTTTTTGAGAATATTCTTGATTTTGCTGGGTATTTAAGAGATACGAAAGAGTAATATGAATAAAATTAGGTCGCTTAAAGTCAAAATATACTGTGATGGGGCAAGCCTTGATGATTTACGTTCTATGGCGGGGCTTGACTATATACACGGATTTACTACCAACCCCACGCTTATGCGGAAGGCCCAGGTAAAAGATTATTGTGGATTTATAAAACAGATTCTGCCGATTGTAGCTGGCAAACCTATTTCTTTTGAAGTTATAAGCGATGATTTTAGAGAAATGAAACAGCAGGCTAAAAGGCTTTCTGGTTTTGGATCCAATATATATGTGAAGATCCCGGTTATGAATACAAGGGGCGATGACTCTTCTGAGCTTATTGCAGAGCTTTCCAAGGATAAGATAAAGGTCAATGTTACCGCAATAATGACTTTGGAGCAGATCAAGAAGGTCGCCAATAAACTCGATTCTGATGCGGATATTATTTTTTCTATCTTTTCCGGCAGGATTGCCGATACAGGAGTTGACCCCGTGGAATTTATTAAAAAGGCAAAGATTCTCATTAAAAACAAGCCTAACATTAAGATTTTATGGGCCAGCCCCAGAGAGCTGCTTAATATTTTTCAGGCCGAACAGGCAGGATCTGATATAATTACCCTTTTGCCTGATTTTATTAAGAAAATGCATCTTATTGATTATGATCTGCACGAGTTTTCCTTGGATACGATAAAGATGTTTTATAAAGATGCGCAAGACTCGGGGTTGAAACTATGAGCAAAGATTATATAGATATTTATTTTGCAGAGACAAAAAATATAATTGATAGCATTAATCGCGAAGATATTTTAAAGGTAAGCGCGGTTATTTCAGATTTACGAAATACTGCCGGCAGGCTTTTTATCTTAGGGATAGGAGGCTCAGCGGCCAATGCCTCTCACGCGGTTAATGATTTTAGAAAGATAGCCCGCATTGAAGCTTACGCTGCTTCGGATAACGTTTCTGAATTAACAGCCTGGACTAATGATTCCGGTTTTGAATATATTTTTATTGAATGGTTGAAGGTTTCTAAATTAACTGAGAATGATGTATTGCTTGTTCTTTCTGTCGGAGGCGGAACGAAGACCGTATCGCAGAATTTGGTTTTAGCGATGCGTTATGCTAAAGAAAAAAACGCTAGAGTTGTCTCTATTGTAAGCCGCGATGGAGGAGAGGCGCGCAAGATTTCCGATGCCTGCATTCTTATTCCTGTTATAGACCAAAAAAGAGTTACGCCTCATGCTGAAGGTTTTCAGGCGGTCCTGCTACATTTAATAGTTAATAATATATCTACTTGAATAATATGAAGAAATATTTTATTTCTGGAGGCGCAGGGTTTATCGGAAGCCATATGTGCCGGCATCTTTTATCAAACTGTCCAAATGATAAGGTTGTCGTTTATGATAATTTCTCTTCAGGGGATATTTCATTTTTATCAGACTTGCGTTCTTCTCGTCTGCAGATAATAAACGCTGATATTAAAGACATAAAGAAGTTATCGCGTTGTTTGACTAAAGATGTTTCGCTGGTGTATCATTTTGCTTCTAATGCTGATATCGCCCGCGCAGTTAAATTTCCAGAAATAGATTTCTGGGAAGGGACATATCTGGTGAACAATATACTTGAGGCAATGCGCGTAAACGGTGTAAAAAATCTAATTTTTTCATCTGGAAGCGGAATTTATGGCGATGTTGGCTTAAATAGATTAAGTGAGCAATATGCTCCGCTTTTACCGGTTTCCACTTATGGCGCAAGTAAACTTGCCGCAGAAGCGCTTATCTGCGCTTATTGCCATATGTTCGGGATTAACGCGACAGTTTTAAGATTTGCCAATGTCGTGGGGCCAAACCAGACGCATGGGGTGGGGTATGATTTTGTCAGAAGATTGTTAAAGGATAAAAAGCGCCTTAAGATATTAGGCAACGGCAAACAGAGTAAGTCTTATATTTATGTAAGCGATGTCATAAAAGCCATCTTATTGACGCAACGAAAGAATAAGGGATTTAATTTTTATAATGTATCAACACTGGATTCAATAAGCGTCAAGCAGATCGCGGATGTTGTAACCAGGGTAATGGGTTTAAGTAAAGTTAAATACGAATACACAGGCGGGTCTAGGGGTTGGCAGGGTGATGTCCCTGTAGTAAGGCTTGATTCAAGCAAGATCCGCAAGCTGGGTTGGAATAATTCCTACTCAAGTCTTCAGGCAATAACTAAATCAGCAGAGGCCATATATAAAAGTTGCAAAAAACCAATCTAAGATTATATGATTATATCGCGCGCTCCGGTTAGATTATCTATGGGCGGGGGTGGAACCGATTTACCGTCATATTACAAAAAGTATGGCGGATTCTTAATGGCCGCGGCAATAAATAAATACGTTTATATTAATATCAATAAACGTTTTAATCAGTCCATCCGCCTTTCTTATTCCAAGACCGAAATAGTGGGCCAGGTTAAGGACATAGAGCATAAAATATTCCGCGAGGTATTAAAGCTGTTGCAAATTAACCGGCAGATAGAGATTGTTTCTATAGCCGATGTCCCGGCGCATTGCGGATTAGGCACTTCTTCTAGTTTTACCGTTTCATTGCTTAACGGCCTTTATGCGTATAAAAAGCAATATTTAAATCTTGAAGATCTGGCAGAGGCGGCTTGCCATTTAGAACTTGATATTCTAAAGCAGCCGATTGGTAAGCAAGACCAGTATGTGGCTAGTTTTGGCGGGTTTAATGCCTATACTTTTAATACGGATGGCACAGTGGTTGTTGATCCCGTAGATATCAAGGAAGAAGATTTGGCTCAATTGCAGAATAATCTTCTGCTTTTTTTCTTGAATAAAGAAAGATCAGCAAGCGATGTTTTAATTGAGCAAGACCAAAAAACTAAGCAGGATGATAAGAAAACTATCCAGAGATTGCATAAGATAAAAGAAATCGGACTTGCTACCAGAGCTGCCTTTGAGAAGGGCAAGCTTGATGATTTTGGTGAACTAATGCATCAGCATTGGTTGATAAAAAAAGGTTTGTCTGGCAAGGTATCCGACAGCTTCATAGACGAAGTGTATGAGGCTGGGCGCAAGTCCGGAGCTTTGGGCGGCAAAGTTGCGGGTGCCGGAGGAGGAGGATTTATTCTTTTCTATTGCCCAAAGAATAAATCTGTTTTGGTCGAGGCAATGGCCAAGATGGGGCTGGTGCCTTTTTGGTTTTCTTTTGAGCATGAAGGAGCAAAGATTGTATTTCATAGCTAACCTATCAGAATGACACAAGATTATAAATATTTTGATGAAATAAATGATGCGGTTTTAAGACAGGTTGTTATTGCTGATTCCAAGCTTGTGCCTTTGGTGTTGGATGTCGGGTGCGGCCGGGGTGTATTGGGCGAGGAAATAGAAAAAAAGAACTGTGTTTGCTGGGGCATAGAAATGCACCCGCAAGCTTCTGCAGAATCAGTCAAACGCATCACCAGGGTTATCCAGGCGGATTTGACAGATTTTGTTGCAGTAAAAGGATATTTAGGAGAAATTCTCTTCGATTATATTATTTTTGCCGATGTTTTGGAGCATATCTTAGAGCCTAGAGAGGCGGTTAAATTTTATAAGGGATTTCTTAAGCCCGGAGCCAAGATTATTTTTTCCTTTCCAAATACGGTTTCGTGGTTAAACAGGATTAATTTCTTATTCGGTAACTTTGATTATACAGATACCGGGATAATGGATAGAGGGCATATCCGCTTTTTTACCTTAGCTAGCGCCAAGAATATGCTTTTAAGGGAGGGCTTCACGATAGAGAAAATAGATTATATCCCTTATTTTGTCCGGGCGCTTCAGCCGTTCTTGAAGAAAATCATGTTAAGAAAAAAAGATCAAGAGTCTTTAGGGGGTAAGTATCTTATGCAATTGCCATGCTATAAGTTCTATTTAAGCTTTATCCAGCCGGTAGAATACGTATTCGGGTATTTATTTAAATCACTTTTTGCTTTTAAGATTGTCATCGTAGGGAGGAATAATGGCCAGTAATATTTTTTCTAAGGTTGGGATTTTTTCTTCTATTTTGAACATAGCCTTTACCAAGAAATCCATTCCGCTTACAGTGCATATTAATGTGACCAATACCTGTAATTTAAAGTGCAGTTATTGTTATGGCACTTATGATAAGCGCGACACAAAAGATTTTACCACTGAACAGCTCTTGGCGCTTATCGATGAATTAAAATCTTTAGGCACAAAGATAATAAATTTGGGGGCAGGTGAGCCATTGATGCGCAAGGATATTGAGCAGGTCATTGATTATATACGTAAAAATGGTATCGAATGCCACATGAATACAAATGGACACCTTGTGCCTCAGAGGTTAAGCGCGGTTAAAAAACTTAATACCTTATGCATTAGTTTAGACGGTGATGAACAATCGCATGATCTGTATAAGGGGAAAGGCTCTTACCGTAAAGTGATAGAGGCAATTGATTTAGCCAAGAAGAATAATATCAATGTGCATACAAGTACTATGATCAGCAAATATAATGTGCATGCCATAGAGCATATTTTAGATCTGGCTAAAGAAAAAAAGTTTTTCGTGCAGTTTTTGCTGCCATTTTTTCAAAGCAATCAGGATTTCTTGGCTTCTAGAGAAGATTACAAAAACGCCTTAAGAAAGATTATTGATTATAAGAAAAAGGGCTATCCGGTTTTCTTTTCTAAACAGGCTCATCAATATACTTTGGATTGGCCAGATTACAATAAGAAATCAATAGAGGCTGGCGCGATTAAAGATTTCGGCAGGCACATTAAGTGCCATGCGGGCAAGAATATGTGCATTATAGATTCAGATGGCAAGGTGTATCCTTGTTCGCAGATGATTCAGATGATCCCCGCTTTAAGTTTTGTAGAACATGGGTTTATCAGGGCTTGGGAGAATATTAAGGACCATAGTTGCAAGACCTGCTATGCCTTTATTTGCTTTAATGATTACAATATGCTTTTGGGGCTTTCGCCGCATGTTATCCTAAATCACATTAAGAATAGTTTCATAGAGGCCGGTTGGAGAAAATAATTGGATTTTGTAAAAGAAGACATAAGTATTAATCTGCCCAGTAAATTCCAAGCTTTAGAGGGTTTGAAAATACTTCATATTTCAGATTTTCATTTTATAAACCGCAGTAAACGGTTTGACCGTATATTCGCGCAAATTCAGGATATTGATTCTGATTTTACGATTATAAGCGGGGACATGATTGATGATAATCGGGGCATAGGTGCGTGTGCGCATTATTTGGGCTTGTTAAAGCCGCGCTATGGGGTTTTGGCCGGATACGGAAACCATGATCGTCATAGTTTGGGTTTAAAAGAGTTTTTGTTTTTTCCTTTTTTGCGCAGGCTTAAGGAAAACAACATTTCGCTTCTAAGAAGAGAATTAGAGAACAAGGGCATCAATGTATTAGATAATGTATACCAGAAATTCTGTGTTAATGGAGTAAGATTGGATATTACCGGCATTGAGGGGCCTTTTGGGTATGACCGCCTGAAGATCTGGCGCAACTTTGATAAAGAGATCAGTTCTTTAAGGGAATTTGTATCCAGGATGGATAAAGATTCATATAAGATAGTTATTTCCCATCTGCCGGATATTATGGAAAATTTAAAAGGGCTTGATATGCAGCTTATGCTTTCTGGCCATACGCACGGAGGCCAGATCCGGCTTCCATTTATCGGTCCGCTTGTTACCATTTCTTCCTTTCAAAGAAAATACAACAGAGGTTTATTTAAATTTGGGGATACTTATTTGCATGTTAATTCCGGGTTGGGCACAAGCGGCATGACGCCTTTCCGCGTATTTTGCCCGCCTACAGCATCATTGTTACATTTTGTTCAGAACAAAACGAAAGGTTAATTTATTAAATGCGATTAACGGTTGTTTTCATGGGGGCAGAGAGTTTGAGTTTAGAGGCAATTTCAGCCTTTGTGAAAAGGCATGGTCATACGGTTAACCTCGTTTTTGATCCGGCGCTGTTCGATGATGTTAATTATTTTAAGATCCCTTGGCTGCACAGGATACTTGATGATAGAAAAGCCCTAGTTAAGAAAATCATAGATTCTAAGCCTGATGTCTTGGGTTTTTCGGTTTTTACAGATAATTTCAGATGGGCAGTTTCAGTTGCCCAGGATGTAAAGAAAATAAAGAATATTCCGGTCATTTTTGGCGGGGTCTTTCCGACTGCCAAGCCAGACTATATTATTTCGCTTCCTTGCGTAGATATGGTTTGTACTGGCGAAGGCGAAGAGGCGATGTTGGAATTATTGAACAGCATGGAAAAAAAGAATATTGATTACGGCATCAAAAATATTTGGTTTAAAACCAAAAAAGGGATTATCCGTAATTCCGTAAGAGCGCTTGTTGATTTAGAAAAGCTGCCTTTTTTGGATAAAAAGCTTTTCGAGGACGAGGTTAATATAAGCCGCATGTATATGACAATGACTGCCAAGGGTTGTCCGTATGCCTGCTCATACTGCTCGCAGAATTTTATGTCTAAATTCAATAATACAAGGGATAAGCGCCGCAGGAGCGTGGATAATGTAATGCAGGAATTGATCATAATGAAAAAGCGCTATAATTACCGCGAAGTGGGGTTTTACGATAGCGTTTTGACTGTTGATAAGAAATGGACCCAAGAATTGATGCATCGTTACAAGAAAGAAATCAATGTCCCCTTCAGGGCTATTTCTCATCCTCTATGCATAGACGAGGATACAGCGCGCTCTCTAAAGGAGGCAGGCTGTCATCGGGTGCAGTTTGGCGTGCAGACTTTTAACGAGGATACTAAAAAGAACTATCTTTTCAGGAACGAGAAAAATAGCAAGATCATTCAGACTTTTGAGATATGCGACAAGGTGGGGTTAAAATATTCCTGCGATCATATGTTTGGGCTACCGGGCGAGAAAGAAGAGGACCAGATATTGGCTGCGCGTTCTTACGCGGGTTTTAGGAATAGGGTAAGGATCACCTGTTTCTGGACTACCTATTTTCCCAATACCGATTTGGTAGATATTGCCAAGAGTTTGGATATGCTCACCTCAAGCGATATAGAGGCAATCAATAAAGGAGAATCTCCCTGTTATATTGCCGGCTCGCACGGATATTTAAAAAACAGGAATTTGCTTAAAGTGTTCAAGAATTATGAAATACTTTTTAGGGCGATGCCTCTTTTGCCCAAGCCTCTAGTAGAGTTTATACTCAAATATAATCTGCAAAAGTATTTTAAGTATTTGCCTAAAGGGTTAACTTTATTTGTTGTGGATTTTATTGTTATGTTTGCAAAAAGAGATTTATCCGGGTTCCAATACGTAAGTTATTATTTTTGGCATATCAAGAAGAAGTTAGGCTTAAAAAGAAAAAGAATTTAATTTATGCGCGTTGTCTTAATATTCTTTCGCGAGAATTATACTCCCGTTGTTCCGATGGGGATTTTGTATATTGGGACAATGCTAAGAAATGCCGGGTGCGATGTTAGGATTATTGATTCATTTCCTTCATCGCATAGGAAAAATCTAGATACGATCAGGGATTTCAATCCGGATCTAATAGGAGTAAGTGTGCTTACAACCGGCTTTCAAGTGGCCCATGAATATACCGTTTATTTGCGCCAGGAGAATAAGAACAGCAAAATTTGCTGGGGAGGGGTGCACGCCACAGCTTTGCCGGAAGAAGTTTTAGAGGATTCCAATATTGATTTTGTGGTTGTTGGCGAAGCAGAGTTTGTTATGCTGGATGTCTGCGATCGGCTTTCCCAGGACATGGATTTATCTGGCATAAGAGGCGTTGTATACCGAGATAGAAACAAGAAGATCGTTGATAACGGCAGAGGGGATTTCATCCAGGATCTGGATATTTTGCCTATACCTGACAGGAGTTTGTTGGTAGCGCCTTCTTTTAAATGGTATTTATCTCCTCCGGGGATATTAAGAGGCAAGTTTTATCAAGGGGTTACTACCATGTATGCCTCCCGGGGGTGTCCTTATCAGTGTATTTTTTGCGCAAGTAAGATTGTGCATGGGGCAAAGATCCGCAGGCGCTCCGTAGAAAATGTTTTAGAAGAGATGGTTTATCTGCGGGATAATCACGCGGTTAAAGGGATATATTTTAATGATGATACCTTTGCCTCGGATAGAAATTGGCTTGATGATTTTTGCCGTTCTATAGTTGATAAGAAGGTCAATATGTTTTGGGGTTGCCAGACCCGCGCGGACATAGCAGGCGAGCTATCTGTTTTAGAAATGCTAAAGAGAGCGGGCTGTGTGCAAGTTGACATTGGATGTGAATCTGGGTCTGACCGGATATTAAAGATTTTAAAAAAAGGCATTACTCAAGAAATGATCGCGCGGTCTTTTAGTAATCTTAAGAAAGTAAAGATGGAATCTTTTGCCACTTTTATTATCGGCAATCCCGAAGAGACAATAGAGGATATAGAGCAAACAAGAAAAATAGCTAAACTGGCTCCCGCAGGAGTGGGATTTCTGATATTAGTTCCTTATCCGGGGTCGCCATTGTATAAGATGGCTATAGAGAATAAATGGTTTGTTGATGAAAAGATTATTTTTGATCAAAGATGGACTAATAAGCAGTCTAATGTGCCGGTAATGCAGGCAAGCTTCAAAGCTGATCAATTGGTGAAAATACGCGCTTCTTTAGAGAATGCTTTTTTCTGGCGTAATAACATGCAAACTATGATCGCTTTTTTAAATAGTCCGAAGTACCTGCTAAGAGCGATTATGACGATTTTGGGGCATCCGGTTTTTGTAATAAAGGCATTATGGCTTGCTTTAAGAAAGGGCAAGGCGATGGATTTCTTGGAAAGTATTTATCAAAAGTTTAACCAGGATTTAAGCGTATAAATGAATAAAAGAATACTCCTGTTAATTCCTCCTTGCACATTGCCTGTGGGCAGGTTAAAGATCACCACTCCTTCTTTAGGGGTACTTTATATTGCCGCGGTTATGGAAAAAAGCGGCTATCAGGTTAAGGTTTTAGACGCTGCCTTAGAGGGTTTTAAGAATCAGCAGAATATTGATTCCCGCCATATCCGCTATGGTTTAAGTTATGATAGCATAAAAAAGGTTATTCGTGATTTTTCGCCCGGTGTAGTCGGCGTTGCCTGTCAGTCATCATTAGAGTTTACCAATTCATTAGATGCCTGTGCTGCCGTAAAAGAGGTTTCGCCGGATATCGTTACGGTGTTAGGCGGCCCGCATCCCACGCTTTTTCCCGATAAAACCTTAGAATATCATTCTCATGTGGATTTTGTTTTGATGCATGAGGCGGAGTATCCATTTAGGGACTTGGTGGGAGTATTGAATTCTGGCGGGAGTGATTTTAGCGCTATTGATGGCATAGCTTATCGCAAAGGCAATAAAATTATAGTGAATCCTAAAACAAAATTGATTCAAAATCTTGATGAGCTGCCTTTTCCCGCGCGGCATTTGGTGCCTATAGAAAAATATTTCAAAATAAACCTAAACCAGAATCTCTCTTTTATTAAAAGAAGCCTGACCATTATAACTTCACGAGGCTGCCCTTATAATTGTATTTTTTGCTTTGGCAAAAACTATTGGCTGCGCCAATACCGTTGCCGCAGTCCGCAAAATGTTTTGACCGAGATAGAGCATTTGGTTAAGACCTACAAGATCAAAGAATTACAGTTTACTGATGATAGCTTGACTTCTGATTATAACAGGGCAATGAAGATTTTTAGTCAAATCAAACAAGGTAAGTTTAATCTGCGTTGGTCGACACCAAACGGCCTGGTAGTAGCATCGTTAGATGAGCCAATGATGCGCGCGATGAAAGATTGCGGGGCGTATGAGCTTCGTTTTGCGGTTGAAAGCGGAAGCGATAGGGTATTAAAAGATATTATCCACAAGCCGGTAAGCTTAGATATTGTAAGAACTAACATGAAAATCGCCAAGAAGTTAGGACTTGTGATTAGCACATTTTTCTCTATGGGGTATCCTGGAGAGACGATGGAGGAGATCAAAAAGACATTTTCCTTTATCCGGGAAATAAAACCGGATTCGGTCTTTTTGTCAATTGCCACGCCTCTTCCCGGGACAGACCTTATGCGTATTTGCAAAGAAAAGGGCTACATCCCAGAAGGGCATGATTTTTTGCGCTCAGAATTTAGCACCGCTAGTTACGACACTGAGAATTTTACCCGCAAACAGCTTGAGGAAATATATTTCAGCGAGGCCTTTAAATTAAATGCTGGATTAGTCTTGAGGAATTTTCGCGCTTTTATATTTCGCTGGGGCGCGCTTATGCTGAATCATCCGGTGTTTGTAATAAGCACGATTACAAGCTATTTCTGGAGGACAAAAAAGAAGGATGCTTATGGAGAAGTTTAAAAATCTTCTTGTAAACCCAGTTATTGGCTTTTCTCCGCCTTTTAGCTTGCTTTATTTAGCGGCAGTCCTGGAAAAGTCTGGGCGTTTTGTGCAAATAGAGGAACTTAATACCTATGGTAAAAAAGAATTTTCCTTTGATCAATTATTAAACAAAATAGCGCAAGAAAATATCGATCTTGTAGGATTTGTTTGCCTTTCTTCGCACACGGAAGTTTTAAAGAAACTTATCCCCCTTATTAAGAAAAATTATCCGGCTGTAAAAGTAATTGTGGGGGGAACGCATGCCACAGCCTTGCCAGAGTTTTTTCTAAATTTAGGTGCGGATGTTGCTGTTTTAGGCGAGGGAGAAAGTATTCTTTTAAAGACAGTTGAGCATTTAGAGCAGAATGTTGCATTAAATGATGTAGCTTCTATTGTTTTTAAAGATTCCGCTGGAAAATATATCAAGACAAAAGACAGGGTTGGCTTTGAGGATGTTTCCAAGCTTCCTATGCCGGCGTATCATTTGATAAACGCAGAGCATTATATTGCCAATAACTATGCAATCCGTGGTTTATGGTTAAGGTGCGGCTGGGTGTTTACCGCTCGCGGTTGTCCCGGCAGATGCACTTTTTGCGCAAGCGCTATTACCCATGGGTATGAAATCAGAGAGCGTTCAATAAAAGATGTAGTTGATGAGCTGGAGTTTCTAAAGCGTAATTATAAGATCGAAGCCTTTTGGATATTAGATGATACTTTTGTCATCAGGCCGGAAAGGGTTTTTGAATTTTGTGAACAGATAAAAAAGCGGAAATTAAATCTTACCTGGGCCTGCCAGGCCAGGGTGAATTATCTTACAGATAGTGTCGCCAAGAAGCTTAAAGAAAGCGGTTGTGTCCAGGTAGACTTGGGGGTTGAGTCAGGTTCACAGAAAGTGCTCAATGCCATTAAAAAAGGCATAACTATAGATCTTACCAAAAAAGCTTTTGCCGCCGCGCATAAGAATAAACTTCGCGCCTTGGCTACGATTATGATTGGCAGCCCTCAAGAAACAAGGGAAGATCTGGAGATGACGCGTAAACTACTTAAGGAAATAAAGCCCGATTATTTGGGGATTGGTTTTTGTACGCCTTATCCGGGAAGCGAATTGTACCAACAGGCCAGCGCTCAAGGATGGATAAAGCCAGAAGAAATTTTCTGGGATACTCAAGGGCATAACGCGCGGCCTGTCATGTTTATCAATTTTAATGAGAAGGAGCTTTATCAGATATATGATTCCATGGTTCAGGGCTCATTTTATAAGACGGTATTGGATTATTTAAAACAGCCGAAGTTTATTCTTGATTTATTTGGTATTGTTTTAAAGCATCCAATATTAATTTGGCAATTTATTACGCTCTGCTTAACCTGTAGAAGCAAGGATTTTATTAATTTGTTCAGGAAGTACCGCATAACAGGAGAGGGTTAAATTGGGTTTAATTCGCAAGATAAAGCCCTGGGTTAGTCCCTTAACAAAAATGCTTTATGCCAAGATAACCGGCAAAAGGATTCCGTTAAGGGTAGAGGTGCATATTACCAAAATGTGTAATTTGCGCTGTATCCATTGTTATGCTGATTTCGAGAAACTTAAGCAAGTCCCAGAGCCAAGTACCCAGATATGGAAGAAGCTTTTTGATCAGCTGCATTCTTGCGGCACGCGATGGCTGCGTTTTTTAGGAGGGGAGCCATTGATGCGTCCGGATATCGGGGAGCTGATTGACTATGCGCACAAGAAAGGCATAGTTTGCGACCTAAACACAAATGGTTATTTTCTGCCTCAAAAGGTTAAACAGTTGAAGAACTTGAGCAGTATCTGTATAAGTATTGACGGAGATCCAGTGCAGAATGATCGCGTCAGGGGCAAGGGATGTTATAATAAAGTTATTGAGGCTATCGAGGTAGCTTTAGCCAATAACATGGTAGTCAGGCTCCATGGGGTTTTGATGCGTTATACCATGGATTCTTTAGAGCATCTTTTGAATTTAAGCAAGAAATACAATGTTTCGTTTAATTTATCAGAAGCCGCCAGGCCGGATATGGCAGATACTAATTTAGTGCTTAGCGAAGATGAAAGAAGAAAGTTTTATCATAAGTTTATTCAGTATAAAAAAGATGGTTGGCCGATTATGAATTCTGTGTTGGCCATGGAAGAGGTTTTAAATTGGCCTTTTGGGGAAAAGCGAGTTATCTTTCCAGAAGATCTTCGCGGCAAAAAAGTACGATATACTCGTTGTCAGCAGACGTTGACCTCTTGTATTATTGATACCGATGGAACGGTAAGCTCTTGTACCGGAAGATGGGGAGAGGGTTTAAATTGTTTTGATCTTGGTTTTAAGAAGGCTTGGGATTATATTGGAAAAAATACAAAGTGTGTTACCTGCATGCATCTTGGGTATATTGAATTGAGCAAGTTTATAAGTTTTGACCCGGCCACAATGAAAGGGGCTTTGGTAAATATGTATTTAAATAAGAGGGGCAAAAAATGAGCAAGGTCCTTATCTTGGATACTGATTATAATAGAATAAAGCATGATATCGAAAAAGTCTTTCAGGAGTTTAAATATGATTTTAAAGGCAAAAAAGTATTTGTTAAACCCAATCTTTTAGGTAGTTTTGCTCCGGATAAGGGGGTAACTACTCATCCTGCGGTTGTATCAAGTGTTGTAGATTACCTTATAAGCCATGGCGCAAGCGTTGTTGTGGGTGACAATTGCGGCATGCCCAGGGCTTATGGGGATAATGAATCTGTGGCTAAGGTCACTGGTATCTATGAGGCCTCAAAAGGTCATTATATAAATATCGGCAAGAGTGCGGCACAGGTTAAGACCGGGATCCCCGGTTACCCAGAAGCTGCTGTAGCAAGGGCTGTTTTAGAATGCGATTATTTTATTTCTTTGCCTAAATTTAAGACGCATCTTAATACTATTATTACCGCAGGCATAAAGAATAGCTATGGCCTTTTAGTAGGCTCGGAAAAAACTAAGCTTCACAGCATGTTCCCGGAATATAAGAAGTTCGCAAAAGCAGTGGTTGAGGTTTTTAAAATCCGGCCCCCTGATTTAGTGATTATGGATGCAATTGTCGGCATGCAGGGCGATGGGCCAAATAGTTCAGATCTTCGCAATATTAATAAAGTTATTGCTTCAAATGATACCGTGGCCGTAGACGCAATCATCTGTTATATGATGGGCGCTGATCCGGCAAAGGTAGATACTATGCGTCTTGCCAGAGAAGAAAATTTAGGGCAAGCGGATATAAAGAAAATGCAAATTATCGGGAATTTGGAAAGGTTAAGTAATTTTAAGCTGCCTTCTACCTACAACAAAGAAGCGCAAGGCGAATCTTTGCCGGCTAAACTAATATTAAATATGGTGCGCAAAGTTAAACTTAAGGTGTCTTCAAAGAAGTGCATATCCTGTAAACAATGTTATGAGATTTGTCCAGTTAAGGCAATAGATTTTGATAAATACCCAAGGATCAATGCGCGTAAATGTATTGCTTGTTTTTGTTGCAAAGAGGTATGCCCTGTACAGGCTATTAGTATCGGAGGGATTTTAGGTTTACTGCAGAAAATAATAAGATAGGGGGCCTTGGTGAATAAAGATAAGATTTCTTTGATAATTCCGGTGCATAATGAAGTAGATATCATTGAGCAGGTAGTGCGTAATTACTATGATCAGGTAATAAGTAAAATACCCGGATCAGAGTTTATTGTAGCTGAAGATGGCAGCACTGATGGGACAAAAGAGGTTCTTGCGCGGCTTGCTAAGCAGCTGCCCATTAAGCTGGTGACAAGCAATGACCGCAAGGGCTACGCTAAAGCAGTTTGGGATGCTTTTAAGCTGCCTAAGAATGATATAATTTTCTTCAGTGATTCCGATGGGCAACATAGCCCGGCTGATTTCTGGAAAATGATCCCCTTTATTGATGATTTTGATCTAATTACCGGATATAAATTCCCGCGCCTGGATGGGCATATGCGTTGCCGTATCTCAAACGGCATGAATACCATTGTGGGGTTGTTGTTTGGCATAAGAATGCATGATATAAATTGTGGTTTTAGGGTTATGCGTAAAAAAGTCTTGGATAGCGTTTTGGAGGGGAGAATAATTTCAGATTTTATTTCTACGGAGTTTTTAGTGCGCGCACATCATAAAGGATACCGCGTGGTTGAGGTTCCGGTGAAACACTACAAAAGGCCATATGGAGATTCGCGTTGGCTTTCTACAAATAAGCTTCCGGGGATTATAGCCAAACTTTTATCGGATTTCATGAAATTAAAAATAGAATTTATTTTGTCCAGTTTTAGGAAGGAAAAGAGATGATTGGTATATTGGGCGGAGGTTTGAGCGCGGTTAGCCTGCAGCATTTTCTATTCCCTAAGAGTCAGATTCTTGAAAAAGATAATGCCTTAGGAGGGCTTTGCCGAAGTTTTAAAAAAGACGGATTTAGCTATGATTTAGGCGGGCATATCTTGTTTTCAAAAGACAAGGCTGTTCTTGGCTTAATTAAACGCATATTGGGCAATAATATTCATGCGCAAAGGCGTAATAACAAAATATTCTATAAGGGGCGTTTTGTAAAATATCCCTTTGAGAATGGCCTTGGTATTTTAGATAAGGAAGATGTCTATGATTGTTTGATGGGAGTCTTAAGGAATAATTATCCCAAGCCAAAAGATTTCTTCAGTTGGATGTATTATAACTTCGGAGATGGTATAACCGAAAAGTATCTTTTGCCTTATAATAACAAAATCTGGAAGTTTGCGCTTGATAAGATGTCTTTAGATTGGGTAGGCCGCCTGCCGCGTCCCCCGATAGATGATATAGTAAAATCCGCGCTTGGCATAGAAACAGAAGGGTATCTGCATCAGCTTAATTTCTTTTATCCCAGGCATGGGGGAATACAGTCTTTGATCAGCGCCTTTGCAGGCGGCAAGCAAGATTGCATTTGTGGTTTTAATATTAAGAAAATCTCTAGGAGAAGAAAAGAGTGGCTTGTTTCTGATGGTAAAAATATAAGGCCATATAACAAGATTGTTATTACTTTTGCGGTTGCTGAAGCTTTGAGGATGATGGAAAATGTGCCTTTGCGCGTTATGCAGGCGGCAAAGGATTTGCGTTATAACTGTTTGCGCGTTGTATTAATCGGCATAAAGAACAGATCTTTATTAGATAAAAGCGCTATTTATATTCCGGATAAAGATATTTTAGCGCATCGGGTATGTTTTATGGGGTATTTTAGCCAGAATAATGTTCCGTTGGGTAATTCCTCTCTTGTGGCTGAAGTTACCGCAAAGCCGGGAAGCGGCCTGGCAAAGGTTTCAAATAGCCTGCTAATAGAGAAAATAGTTAAAAATCTATCCTGTATAGGTATAATAGACAAGAAGGATATTGTAACCACGGACATTAAGAACCTGCCTTACGGGTATGTTATACATGATCGCGATCGCCAGAAGAATATGAAAATCATAAGAAGTTTTTTTGATTCTTTAGGAATAAAATTGCTGGGCAGGTTTGCGGAATTTGAATATATTAATATGGACCAGGTTGTTGCGCGAAGCAGATCATTAGCTTCAAAGATGAATTTGAGAAAGTTATGAACAAAAAAGAGAAGATAAGTTTACTTTCTTTAATAGTATTGTTGGGTTTTTCTATCGCTGTTTTCTATCATTATTTCTTTGGCACCTATCTGGGCAATGGATATCCGGTGAATACTTTTCTTTTCCGTCCCCGGGATTGCTTTAGTGATTTCACCAGCATGTTTTTTTCCATGGCGGATTATAATCCATATCTTGGAATGCCGCCCACGAGCACTCAAACCATGCTACCGTTCCTTTTTGCCATAGAGTATATATTTATAATCTTAAAGCCGTTCTTCTCATTTCTTATATTTTTGTTTTCTTTCTTGGCCATTTTTGCTTATATTGTGCACAAGAACATTAAAATGGGGGAGAAGGCAAGTGATTTTATGAACATGTTTGTAATCTGTTTTTTATCATATCCTTTTCTTTTGTCCGTAGATAGACTTAATATAGAGGTACTTTGCCTATTTGCTCTTTACTTTAGTATCTCTTCCTATGCTAATAATAAGTTTTGGTTTAGCGCAGTGTTGTTAGGTTTGGCTATAAGCATGAAGCCGTTTCCGGCAGTATTCATACTTCTTTTTCTCTCGGATAAGAAATACAGGCAGGTTTTGTTGATTTTAGGGATGGTTTTTGTGCTTAATTTTGTTGCTTTGGCTTCTTTTAAGGGGGCCATAGGGGCTAATTGGGAGCGTTTCGTGTTTAATCTTGGTCTTTATAAACAGGCCTATGTTATTGGTAATGAAGGCTTGTATTTTGGGCATAGCTTATTTGGTTTTTTAAAGACGATCTTAGTTATCGCGCAAAAGCGTTTTCAGCTTCCGTATTTTGTAAGCCCTTATATGGCGTTTTCTCTGGTCTGCGCTGGGTTTATTGCTTTGTATGTTTTGATTGTTGAGAAAACATTTTGGAAGAAGATATTACTGTTAGTTTGCTGTATGGAGTTGTTCCCGTATGTTTCCGGGGATTACCGGCTTATGTATTTCTATATTCCACTTTTGTTCTTTATTAACGCCCCGGGCAATAAGCTTTTTGACAGGGCATTTATAATTCTTTTTGCTTTATTATTGATACCCAAAAATTACTGGCGTTATGCTTTAGAGCCGGAATTAAGCCTTTCGGTGCTTGTTAACCCAATAATTATTGTTTCGCTCTTAATTTTAAGCATAGTTTCTTCAGTTAAGAAACAAAAAGAGGCGGCCGAAGCATGAAGATTTTTTTAACCGGAGCAAGCGGTTTTATCGGTAGGAATATAAAAGAATCATTTTTAGCTTCTAAATATAAGCTTGTTTGCCCCACGCATGCGCAATTAGACCTTTTGGACCAGGATAGTGTTGACGCGTTTTTTAGAAGGCATAAATATTTTGATGCTGTAATCCATGCCGCGGTCAGGCCTGGGCATAGAAACGCCAAAGACCCTTCTGGAGAGCTTTATCATAATACAAGGATGTTTTTCAATTTGGTGCGCCACAAGGATTCTTACGGCAAAATAATTGTTTTAAGCTCTGGGCTGGTTTATGACCAGAGGTATTATTTGCCTAAAATGAAGGAAGACTATTTTGGCGCGCATATCCCAACAGATGAAGGCGGCTTATCCAAATACATTATTGCTAAATATGTCGAGAAGATGACGAATGCTGTGGAGCTGCGCGTATTTGGCATATTTGGCAAATATGAAGATTACGCTATACGCTTTATTTCTAATGCTATTTGTAAGGCTGTATGCGTAAAGGCTGTTACCATTAAGCAAAATCGTAAATTTGACTATATTTTTGTGGATGACTTTATGCCGATATTAGATTATTTTATTAATCATAAAGCCAAGTATAAGGCCTATAATATTACGCCTTATAAGTCTATAGAGCTGCGTGAACTGGCTAAGAAAGTTATTAGGGTGTCTGGCAAAAAGCTGCCTATAAAAATAGCAAAGCCTGGAATAGACAAAGAATATAGCGGGGATAATAAACGCATCACTGAAGAAATAAAAGATATAAGCTTTACTTCTATAGATAAAGCTATTTCGATGTTGTATGATTGGTATTTGAGCCATTGCTGTAATATAAACAACAAGGCTTTATGTTTTGATAAATAGGGAGGTTTTAGATGAATAGGGACATATTTGAAGATTTATTTGTTTTAGAGATCGCCAATAACCATTGGGGTAGTTTAGAGCGGGGTTTAAAAATAATTACTGATTATGGCAGGTTAGTGCGTTTTAATAACGTAAGGGCTGCGATAAAATTGCAGTTTAGGAATGTTAATTCATTTATCCATAAAGATTTTCTGAAAAGAACAGATATCCGTTATATTAAAAAGACCATAGACACGCAAATGTCCAAAGAAAATTTTGAAGAGCTTGTTAAGGCCATACGTAAACAAAGTTGTATTACTATGGCTACTCCCTTTGATGAGGCGTCAGTTGATTTATGTATAGAATTAGGCATTCAGATAATAAAGCTAGCCAGCTCAGATATCAATGATTGGGTTTTGATTGAAAAGATTGCAAAAACACGCAAACCCGTATTTGTTTCAACTGGCGGGACTACCCTTAAGGACCTGGATGATCTTGTAATTTTCTTTGAGAATAGGAATATTCCTTTGGCAATTAATCATTGTGTATCTATTTATCCTACTATGGCCAGAGAAATGGAATTAAATCAGATAGATTTCTTAAAGAATAGGTATCCTAAGCATATAATCGGGTTTTCTACCCATGAAGCCAATAAAACTTTAGAGGCCTCAATGTTAATTGCCTATGCTAAAGGCGCGCGTACTTTTGAGCGCCATATCGACATTGATGATGGCAGAGAAGTTTCGGAATATTGTTCTTTACCAGAACATGTCGATGCCTGGTTTAAGAGTTTTCATGCTGCAAAAGAACTCTGTGGCGGAAGTGGGGCCTCAAGCAGGGTGCATTCTGAGAAAGAAATTAAGTATCTGGATGCCTTGGTGCGGGGAGTATATGCCAAACATGATTTAAAAGAAGGGCATGCCCTGTCCGAAGAGGATATATATCTGGCAATTCCTCTGCAGAAAGCGCAGATCTCTTGCCGCGAGCTTATGTCAGGAGAAGTTTTACTTAAATCTTGCAAGAAAGATCAGCCTATTACTATTGATATGATTGATTCTCCCTATGCTAATAATGAAGAATTAAAGCAGGTTATTTACAATCGTGGAATTTAAGCGCGGTAAAAGATTCTTAATGCAGCCAAGAAAAGAGCTTTTGGATATATTGGGCGAGGATGTAACAAGTGTTATTTCGCGCAGAAAGAATGCATTTAGCTTGTTATCCAAAGGCAAAAAGGGGATTGTCCTTTTTGGCGCTGGTAATTTAGGAAAGAAAGTTTCGCGTGTTTTGCGCACTCTCAAAGAAAAACCTATTTGTTTTTCGGATTCAGACCCTAATCTTTGGGGGAAGCGTATAAACGGCCTAGATGTATTTTCACCGCGGCAGTGCGCAGACAAATACGGTAAAGACGCTGTTTTTATTGTAACCATTTTTAATGGCTCACATAAGTTTGCTGACACAAGAAAGTTGTTGTTTTCTTTAGGGTGTAAGTGCGTTGTTCATTCGGTAGGTTTATTCTGGAGGCATCCGGAATACTTTTTACCGTATTATTATGTAGATTTGCCGGAAAAGATTATTAAGGATAGAGATGAGGTGCTTGCTTGTTTTGATCTTTTGGCTGATGAGCAATCACGCCGGGAATTCTTAAAGCAGATATATTATCATTTGCATCTTAGGCTTGAAGGATTAACAAGCCCCAGGGGCAGTTCTTATTTCTCTAAAAGCATTGTATCTTTCTTGGGAAATGAAATATTTGCTGATTGCGGGGCTTTTGATGGGGATACGATAAGGGATTTTCTGCAGCAGCGAAGGAAAAGCTTTAATAAGATTATTGCTATAGAGCCGGATAGAATAAGTTTTGGTAAATTAAAAGCCTATGTGTGTTCTTTATCCGGGGATTTAAAGCAAAAAATTGCGCTTTATAATTGCGCATTAGGTGAACATAGAGGAAGATTTTCTTTTAATTGCACTGGGACAACTTCTTCAGCTTTGGGAGGATCTAAGAATAAAGTCAAGTGTCTGTCTTTAAGAGATCTATTAAAAATAGAGGGCGTAGCTGCTTCTTATGTTAAAATGGATATTGAGGGCCAGGAGAAGAACCAGTTGCTGTCTATTAAGGGCATTATTTCTAGATTTTGCCCTGTTTTAGCTGTATGCTTGGACCATAACCAAGAGGATATATATAAGATTCCGCTTTTGGTTAAATCTTTAAATAGTGATTATTTATTTTTCTTAAGGCGCCATGAACAGGAATGTTTCCAAACTGTTCTCTATGCTGTGCCTAAAAATCGCCTGAAGGGGAGAATAGCATGAAAAAGATAAGCGTTATAACCGGGGTTTTAAATGAAGAAGAGATTGTCCGAGATGTATACGAACAAATAAAGAATATTTTTAAGGATTTGGCCAGCGATTATGAATATGAGCATATTTTTCTGGATAACGCTAGCACAGACAGGACGCTTGAAATCTTGAAGGGCATTGCCGCAAACGACAAAAATGTAAAGGTTTTAAGCTACTCTAAGAATTTTGGTTCGATTAAATCAGAGATGACCGGTTACCGCCACGCAACAGGGGATGCGGTTATTACCTTTGAGGGAAGTTTAAAGGACCCGGCAGAACTAATTCCGGAGTTTATACGCCAGTGGGAACAGGGGTATCAGGTTGTTTACGGCGTGCGCAACAAGACAAGCGATAATTTGATTATGGGGTTGTTGCGTAAGATTTTTTATATCGGAATTAATGCCATTTCTGAGGAGAAATTACAGGTTAATGTCGGAACCTACCGGCTTATTGACCGCAAGGTGGTTAATGAATTAGTTAAGCTGGACGATTATAAGCCTTATATCAGGGGGCTTATTGCTTCTATAGGATTTAAGCAAAAAGGCATAAGTTATAAACGAAAAGCCAGATTAAAAGGAAAATCCAAGAGTAATTTATTTTATCTGATCGATTTTGCTATTAATGGACTGGTTAGTTACTCTATCCTGCCGATTAGGTTTTGCACTTACATAGGTTTTCTTATGGCAGTGTTTAGTTTTCTTTTCGCGATAGTATACCTTGTCCTAAAAGTTTTCTTTTGGCCGGTACAGATACCGGCGGTGGCGGGGCTATTGTTATTTGTGCTTATTGTCTCTGGGGTACAGTTATTTTTCCTAGGGGTTATTGGGGAATATGTGGGGGCGATTCATTCGCAGGTGCGTAAGAAGCCTTTTGTGATCATAAGGGAAAAAATAAACTTTTAATTTATGCCCAAAGTAAAATTAAGCGACTATATTTTTGATTATTTATCCAGTAAACGGATAAAAGATGTTTTTATGGTTTCCGGCGGCGGGGCAATGCATCTTGTGGATTCTGTGGGAAGAAATCATAAGCTTAAATATTATTGTTTCCACCATGAGCAGGCAGCTAGCATGGCCGCTGAAGGATATAAGCGAGCTTCCGGTAAAATGCCTTTAGTATTGGTGACTAGCGGACCAGGTGGGACAAATACTATTACCGGGGTAATTGGGCAGTGGTTAGACTCTGTAAGTTGTGTTTATATATCCGGGCAGGTCAAGTTTTCTACCACAATAGCCTCTTGCCCCGAATTGAAGTTGCGTCAGCTGGGAGATCAGGAAATAAATATTATCGATATAGTAAAGCCGATAACTAAATACGCGTTTTTAATAAAAGACCCCCATAGCATACGTTATCATTTGCAAAAGGCATTGTATTTAGCGCAAGAAGCACGTCCGGGACCGGTGTGGCTGGATATACCTCTTGATGTGCAGTCCGCATTAATCGATACAGATAAGTTAAAAAGTTTTAAGCCGCCCAAGAAAACTTCCGGTTCTTTGTTAAAAAAACAGGTAGCTAAGCTTGTAGAGATGCTAATGGCTGCAAAATCCCCTGTTATATTGGCCGGACAAGGGATTAAAATAAGCGGTTCTCGGGGAATTTTTAACAGTGTCATTAACAAATTAAGAATTCCAGTTTTAACAAGCCTTTGCGCAGTTGATCTGTTGCCAGAAAAAAATGCCTTTTATGCCGGCAGGCCCGGCACTATCGGGACCAGATTCGGTAATTTTGTTTTGCAAAATGCGGATCTTTTGATTTCTGTCGGAACGCGCAATAATATTCGTCAGACAGGCTATAACTGGGGATGTTTTGCCAAGAGGTCAAAGAAAATCTTTGTCGATATAGATAGCGCAGAATTAAAAAAGCCCACAGTTAAAGCGGATTTAACAATTTGCGCCGACGCGGGATGTTTTCTGGTGGAATTAAAAAAGCAGATTTCCAAAGTTTTATTGCCGGATTGGTCATCTTGGCTGTCTTGGGCTAAAGACAGGCGGAAGATGTATCCTGTAGTTATGAAGGACTATCGCTGTAAAGATAAACCGGTAAACCCATATTGCTTTATTCAGGATTTGACGGCGAATCTAGGCAACAATGATGTTCTGGTTACGGGTAACGGCACTGCTTCGGTTGTTTGCTATCAGGCCGGAATAGTAAGCGGCAAACAAAGGTTTGTTTCGAATTCCGGATGCGCTTCTATGGGCTATGATTTACCAGCCAGTATTGGGGCGAGTATTTCCTTAGGGAAAACTCCGGTTGTATGTTTAGCGGGAGACGGAAGCCTGCAGATGAACATCCAAGAATTGCAAACTTTAGTCCATTATAAATTGCCAGTCAAGGTTTTTGTTTTAAATAACAATGGCTATATTTCCATACGCCAGACGCAAGATAATTTTTTTAACAGCCGTTATGTAGGTTCAAGCAAGGAAAGCGGGGTATCTTGTCCTGATATTCTAAAGGTGGCCAAGGCGTATGGCTTAGCTACTGAGCGTATTAATAGCCATAAGGATATGGCGCGCAAGATAAAGGATATTTTATCCTCTAAGAAAGCGTTTGTGTGCGAAGTGGCGGTTTCAGACAAACAGCCTTTTGCCCCAAAGGTTTCTTCCGTCAAGAACAGCGACGGAAGCATCGTTTCCTCTTCTTTGGAAAACATGGCGCCATTTTTATCAAAAAAAGAGCTGGAAGGGAATATCTATGATGCGCGGGAATAATAGCAAATCAAGAAAGAATGTCTTATCCGCGGTAAAAGATTTCTACTTTAGAAATCTAAAGAGTGAAGAATTTGTCCCTGGGAAAACCAGGGTCCCTTACGGGAAAAGGGTTTATGATGAAAAAGAGCTTATCAATTTAGTTGATTCCTCTTTGGATTTCTGGCTTACTGCAGGCAGATACGCCGAAGCATTTGAGCGCAAATTTTCTCGGTTCATCGGGGCGGATAATTGTATGCTGGTAAATTCCGGTTCTTCAGCAAATCTTTTGGCAATTAGCGCGTTAACATCTTTTCTGTTGGGTAAGCGCAGGCTTAATAGAGGCGATGAAGTTATAACAACTGCCTGCTGTTTTCCCACAACTGTAAACGCTATTATACAAAATAATCTTGTCCCGGTTTTTGTGGATATAGAATTAGGCACATATAATATTGATTGGGCCAAAATTGAAAGGGCAATTTCCCCTAAGACCAAGGCGATCTTTTTAGCGCATACCTTGGGCAATCCTTTTAATATTAAAGAAGTCAAAAGGATAGCGAATAAATATAACTTATGGTTTGTCGAAGATTCTTGCGATGCTTTAGGTTCAAAGTATAATAATAAAATGACCGGATCGTTTTCTGATATAGCTACTTTTAGTTTTTATCCTTCTCATCAGATTACTACCGGAGAAGGAGGGGCTGTTATTACAAACAACCCTGTATTAAAAAAGGCATTATTATCTTTGCGCGATTGGGGAAGGGACTGTTGGTGCGATACCGGTAAAGATGGCACTTGTAAAAAAAGGTTTTCTCTTAAGATGGGCAGGCTGCCTTTTGGCTATGATCACAAGTATATATATTCACATATCGGGTACAATATGAAAATTACTGACATGCAGGCGGCTGTGGGCTTGGCGCAGCTTGAGAAGTTGAATGATTTTATTATTAGGCGCAGGAATAATTTTAATCGGTTGTTCGCGTTTTTTAAGAAATACGAAGATTGTTTTATTTTGCCTAAGGCACAGGCCTGTTCTTTGCCGAGTTGGTTTGGTTTTCCTCTGTTAGTAAGGCAAGAGGCAGGTTTTAATCGTGATGCAATGGTAAAGTTCTTGGAAGACAGGCTTATTTCTACGCGGATGCTTTTTTGCGGGAATATCCTGCGCCAACCAGCTTACCAGAATATTAAACATAGACTGGCGGGGAATCTTGAGAATACGGATATAGCAATGAATAATTTGTTTTGGATAGGCGTGTATCCCGGGATAAATGAGAAAATGCTGGATTATATTAAGCGCTGTTTTATTGATTTCATTGCACAAACCAAGGGGAGAGAATGAATAAATTAATAGCTTTAGGGGTCTTGTTAATGTCTTTAGCAATCGCAGGCTATACGATTAATAAGATGATCCAAAAAAGAAAAGTGGAAGACACATACAATCAGTATATAAAATACTTGAAAGCCGCCTATGATATTATGCAGCAGAATTACTATCTTGAAGTAAACCCAGCAAATTTCGAACAGTATGTAAAAGAATTCAAAGAAAGAATTTTTATTCCGCAGGTAAAAGATAAAACCAAAGTTGATGATGCCATTAAGCATGTGGCAACCGGAATATTGATTTCACGCCTAAAAGATCCCAAGGATAGTTTTACTACTTTTGTCCCGCCTAATATTGCCAAACAATTTAAGGATTCGCTATTAGGTTCAGCCGGTGATGTCGGCCTTGAAGGGCATGTTAAGGATGGCCGTTTTGTTATAACCCAGGTAGAGCCGCGTTCTGATGCCAAGGTAAAAGGCGTTCAGGTAAACGATGAAGTTGTAAAGATAGACGGTAAACCGGTTTCTGAGATCCCTGAACAGGATGTAAGCAAGTTATTTTCTCTTGCTTTAGGCAAAGAGTTAAATTTGGAGATTTTTTCGCCTATTAAGGCAAGTACCTATACGGTAATATTGGTTAGTACCCAGTATTTTAAGCAGTCGGTATTTTTTGTTCCAACCTCAAATCCGCAGGTTGTTTGTCTGCAGATTAGATTTTTCAATGAGCAAACCGGCAATGAGATGCGCGAGGCGGTGCAGTCTTTAAACAGCCAGTCTGTAAATAAGCTTATTATTGACTTGCGTAATAATGGCGGAGGCCCGCCTTTGGCGGCCTGGGATATATCCGGTATTTTCCTTAATGCGCAGGATAAGCTTTTTTATTATTTAAGAAGAAACCAGGCGCCGTCAGGATTGATCACGCCAGAGTCAAAAGTAAAATTTAACGGACAGGTTATAATTTTAACTAATAAGGGCACCGGAAGCGCCGCCGAGATCTTCGCGGGTTTTATGCAGGCTTATAATAAGGCAAAGGTATTGGGGGATAATACCGCGGGACAGGTTTTCTTAAAGAGTTTGTTTGACCTTCCCGATGGCGCGGTTATTGAGTTAACCGTAGGCAAGGGGTATCTTTTCAACGGTAACCCCATTGATTTTGATGGCTTAAAACCCGATATGGCTGCACCGGATACAGGCCTTATAGAGCAGGCAACACAGGCTCTGGTTGGAGGCGCATAATGCAGCCTGGGGCGGCGGCCGTTAAGACCTTGGTTATTATTCCGGCTTTGAATGAGTCAGGAAACATCCTGAAAGTTGTTTCCGGCATTAAAAGTGCGATGCTTGATGTGGATATTTTAGTGGTAGATGACGGCTCATTTGATAATACTGCGCAATTAGCTGAAGATACAGCAGCTTCAGTTATAAGGCTTCCTTTTAATTTGGGTATAGGCGGGGCAGTGCAAACCGGCTTTAAGTATGCCCATCTTAATGGATATGATGCTGTTGTGCAATTTGATGCCGATGGCCAGCACGATGCCAGTTTTATAAAGGACATACTTGATCCGGTTCTGAAAGAAAATGTAGATCTTTGCGTAGGCAGCAGATTTCTGGCAAAAGACGCCTATTATAAGTCTTCTTTCTTAAGGCGAGTGGGCATTAAGTTTTTTTCTTGCTTGATAAGCTTGTTGACCGGACAGAAAACCACTGATCCGACATCGGGTTTTCGCGCCACAGGAAAAAAGTTGATCGCCTTGTTTTCTTGCTGTTACCCGATTGATTTTCCGGAGCCCGAAGGAATAGTTATCGCCCGTTGCTATAATGCCAAGATAAAAGAAGTTCCAGTTAGAATGCATCCGCGTCAGTCAGGCGTTTCTTCAATAAGGTTTTTGAAATCCGGTTATTACATGTTTAAGGTAACATTAGCGGTTATTCTATGTCTTCTTAAGAAAAGGAGCTATAAGGTATGCAAATAAAGATATTCGCCATAAGCGTATCGGTTGTATTCTTATTGTTAGTTATTGAGCTTATCCGCAGGGAGAAAATAACTTTTAAATACGCGCTTATGTGGCTTGTATTGTCATCAACAGCGATTGTTTTAGCTGCCTATGAGAATTTCTTGTTTTCTTTGGCGGAAAAGCTGGGTTTCAAGCTTCCCAGTAATTTTATATTTTTTGTGATCGGAATATTTGTAGTTTTGTTGAGTTTGTTCTTAACTGGTTATATCTGCCAGCAGAATAGCCGCACGGAAAAACTTGCTCAGGAAATAGGCATTTTAAAAGAAGAGCTTTCTAGGCTGAAGAAGAAATAATTTTTATAATATGAAAAATCAACTGCCGCCGCCTAAGCTTACCAAAAGGATAGATATAAACACCGGTTATTCTTGCAATCTTAAGTGCTCATTTTGTTATTATCTTAATGATGTGAAGTCTAAGAATAAAAATAAAGATTTGTCTACCCTGCGATGCAAAAATCTTATTTCTTACTATGCCGCCAAGAAGATGCAGGTTTTAGAGTTTACCGGAGGAGAGCCTACTATCCGCAAGGATTTTCTAGAGCTTGTATCTTTCGCAAGAGATAAAGGTTTTAAGAAAATATCTTTGATAACAAACGGGATATTGCTGTCAGATAGGTCTTTTGCTCGACGCTTAGTTGAGAATAAGGTGGAGGATTTTCTTTTTTCTCTGCATGGCTCTACCAGCGATGTTCATGATAAGGTCACCGGTATGCCCGGAAGCTATAAACTTTTAAACAAAGCCATAGAAAATCTTTTAGGTTTATCGGTAAAAGTGCGCTGTAATTCTGTGGTTAACGGAGAGAATTTTTCTGATGTATATCAGCGGGCAAAGCTATTTAAGGACTTGGGGGTAAAAATAGTTAATTTTATACTTTTTAACCCTATTGAACAGGCTAAGTTTTCAGATAAGAAGAATTTTATCTGCTATGCGGATGTTTCCGATAAGCTTAAAAGAATCGCGGATGATTTTGGGCCGTTTTTTAATAAACTTACCTTTCGCTATATCCCTTTTTGTCAGATGGCCGGTTATGAAAAACACGTGCAGAATGTGCATCAGGTGCATTATGATCACGATGAATGGAATTATTATTTGCGTTCCTTTATCAGGGAAAACCGGCTAAAATGGGTTGGGGCAGTAGGCCTAGGCATGATGTTGCTGCCAGAGAAAGAAAAATGGCTTTCCTGGGGCATGGAACATTTTAAATCTGCTGCGATACTGCAGGCGCATAGTTTTCTGCATAAACATAAGTTCCCGCAGTGTAAGAGATGCCGGTATGGTTTTATTTGCGGGGGGATCTGGAAGAATTACGCTTCTTATTATGGTGACCGCGGCATCAAAGAATCTTCCGGGGAACTTATTCTTCAGCCTTGGCATTTTATGGGCCAAGAGCAGCTTGCTCATACGTAATGATCAATGAAAGAAAAATTAATTTCTATAGTTATTCCTTCTTTTAATTCTTTTAAGACCCTAAAACAGTCTATTAAGGCCTGCCTTTCTCAGGATTATCCCAGTGAGGCAATAGAGATAATCGTGGTTGATGATGGGTCAACTGATAAGACTGGCGAGTTTCTTGATAAAACAGGCATTAAGTATATCTATCAGGATAACGCCGGACCGGCAGCGGCGCGTAACACCGGATGGAAAAGCGCCAAAGGAGAAATAGTTTTCTTTACCGATTCTGATTGCCTGCCTAGCTTAGCTTGGGTAAAAAATCTTGTGAAATACTATGAAGATGCGCAAGTTGCCTGCGCAGGAGGTTCTTACGATATCGCCAATCCACAAAACCTTTTAGCCAGCCTAATTCATGAAGAGATAATGCTGCGTCATGCCAAGATGCCTTTAAGGGTTAAGGCCTTGGGGTCGTATAACTTTTCTGCCAGAAAAATAATTTTAGAAGAAACAGGAGGATTTAACCAGCAGTATCCCATGGCAAGCGGCGAAGACAATGATTTATCTTATAAAATCATTAAAAAAGGTTATGCGCTTATCTTTGATAAGAATGTTAAAGTCTGCCATTATCATCCGGAGAATCCCATTAAATACTTGCGCACTCAATTCTGGCATGGGTTTTGGAGGGTAAAATTGTATTTGGAGCATCCCCAGATGTCCATGGGTGATGACTATAGCGGCCTCTTAGATTATGCCCAGCCGGTTTTGGCTTTGGCGCTGATTATTACTTTTCCATTCTTATTTTTTCATGATCTGCGCAATATTTGGTTTGCCTTGTTTGCTGCGCAGATATTTTTGCATCTTCAGGTTGGGGTTATTATGGCAATTAGGTGCCGTAATCTTAAGTATCTGCTATTTATAATCCTGTCTTTGTTTAGGTCTTTTGCTAGGGGCTTGGGGTTAGCTTCGGCGCTTTTAAGCAGAATAGTAGTGGACTATCGGATTAATAAGCGATAAAATAATTATATAATTATTAATAGAAAAGGAGCCGCGAGTATGAAGAAAATAACGCTAGCCTTATTGTTAATGGCATCTTTATTGGTAATTAAGCCAGCATTTTGCCAGTATCGTTTCTTTGATGGAAATGACTGGAATGCTTTAGGGGCGCTGGGGCTGTCTAAGACAGAGGAGAAGAAGCTAAAGATGGTCTTTTTAAAATCTGCCTACGAGACAAGTCTTTTTAATGGGGCTCCGGTTTTAGCCTTAAATCCCAATGCCACAGATTTTTTAATGGCCTACAATACTTTTATTTACAATTTTCCTGAAATAGTTGATATCTATTATAGCAAGCCTTCTAACAGGGATTTGCCATTGTTTTATGCTTTACATGTGGCCGAGATAGTTAAAAACGGCGGGACAGACACGGATATACAGGGGTATTATAAAATGATCACTGATAAATTAAAAAGTGTAGGCATAATCGGCCAGGGGGAATAAATAGAAAGGGATAATTCTATGGATAAGGCGCTTGATAAGAAGACGGTTATTATTTCTTCCGTGGGGATAGTGTTAATTATATTTATAGCCATTATTCTTGCTTCTTTGGGTAAGAAATCACAGAACATCGCATACACTCCGGAATTTAAGTTTTCTGATGGTTTTGATTGGCGAGCAATCGATAATTATAAAATAGATGATTCGCGCAGGGAAATTATTAGAGAGATTCTCTTGAAAGAAGTCGCAGAGGCCAGCGCTTTAACAGGTTCGCCGATATTGGGGAATAATGCTTCTTTTAGCGAGTATTCGGTTTACGTGAATAGATTCTATCAGATTGCGGAAAATATGCCTATCCCGATTTATTTTGCTTTACGTATTGTGGATATGGCTAAGAAGCAAACAGACAACGCTGCCATAGAAACATATCGCCTGGCGGTTTTAGACAGGCTTAAGGCATATCGTTTGATAAAGTAGGCCTTAAAGCTTATGCCCGCGATTAATCTTTTCATTAAACGAGCGTGTTTTGTTTTAGCGGCAGGGATTATTATTGTTTCCTCGTACTTAGCCTTCCGTAACGCTGTGCGCCAGCCTTTTCATCTGGATGAAGCTGAAGAAGCCACTATGGGCCTTAAATTCAGCCGCATTGGCCCTAAAACATTCCTTCCTGTGGCCGAAGGCAACATGCCGGTGACGCATCCGCTTCTATACACTTTTACCCATGCCCTTGTCCAAAAGGTCTTTGGCCCCGCAGAGCTGCCTTTGCGCCTGTATGGAGTTTTCCATTTTCTCCTGTCGCTATTTTTATCAGCGCTAATACTATTTAAGCTTCTTTCTGACAAGAAAAAATACCTGCAAAGAACAGGCTTGGCAATCTTAACGGGCCTATACCTTGTTAATCCCTTATTAGTCCAGCATTCTGTGGTTATCAATGCCGATAACAACATACTAGCTTCTACGATTCTTCTTTTTCTGTATTTTTTCATAGATTTTGAAATGAAGGGGGATTTGGATAAGAAAAGCGGCATAAAAAGCCGTTTGAAGCTGGCGGTTTTATTTTCTTTGTGCCTGTGGTCAAAAGAATTGGCTCCCAGCTTTCTTTTATGCGGGATCATTGTTTACCGTATTTTATCCTGCGAATTTAAGAAGATGTTATTGGATTTATTGTTAGTGGGCATAACGGGTTTTATTATTTTCTGGCTTGGGTGGTGGCTATACTGTTTCTTTACTGGAACAGATGTTTTAGGGTTTATAAAATTTACGCTTATTAACAAAAGCAAGCAGGCATTTACGCCAAATTATTTTTCTCAATTATGGGAGAGATTCTTTTATGGTCTGCGTTGGCATATCTATTGGGTTTCAGCTGCGTTTTTTACAGCCGGAGCAATTTTTGTTTATACCCGCGTGAAAAACTTTTTCTTAACGCGAAAGGCTGAAACAGTGGATTTTATTTTTGTTTGCGCTTTATCCATGTGGGTTCCATTCCAGCTTTTTCGGCCCACGATTGATATGCTCAAATACCATTATCCGGCGTATAACCTCTTGCTTATCCTTGTTGCCTGGACAGCAATATGGGCGATAGAGAAAAAAGAAGAAGCAACCGGAAAGGCTTTTACTGTTTCGGCTTTGCAGGCTTGTGTTTTAAGTTTGGTTCTCATAATTTTTACTGCTCATTACTATACGCTGGGAGATTATCTTCTCGGGCTTTGGGGGCCGCTTTATAAATACCTTAACGGGCACTTTTTATGGTATTACTATCTGCCTCTAGGGTTTGCCTTTATCCTAATAAGCCTTTTCTTAAAAATCAAAGATTGGATGCCTGGTTTTGCCTTAACATCTGTTTTATTGATTTTTCCAATAAACATTGCTCTTTCTTTGAATCAGGCTAAGGCGGATTACCTTACTTTTGAGATATGGCTTAATTATGGCGAGAAAGGCCTTGGCAAGACCGTGGAATATCTTTCTTCAAGAATTCAAGATGGTTCAGTTACAGTATTACGCCAGGATATAGAATATTATCTTGTTTACCGTAAAGGCATTAAAATCGCCCAAAATATTCCTCCCGAAAAGATCTTTCAGGCTTCAGACAGAATGTTGCTTCTCGTTTTCTTGTCGCAATCGCCAGTAGAATATTTTGTGGCTGACAAGATTTCTTCTAAGATAATCGCAGATGAGGAAATCTTCAATTTAATAGGAAAATATTTTATTTTGGAAAAGAATTTTGGAGATTTTTATATCTTCAGGCGCATAACCAGAGGATAAGAGGTTTTGGTGATGGATGTTTTTTCTCTCAATAAGGCCAAGATAAACAGACAGGAATTGTTGCTTTTGGGCTGCATTTGCTTTCTGTATTTTATTTTTGTATTGATTGTTTTTGTCTGTTTCAAGCGCACCTTTTCGCATGACACAATGTGGCAATTTGGAGGCGCGCATTATTTC
Organism: Candidatus Omnitrophota bacterium; assembly: GCA_025453395.1. Classification (NCBI taxonomy): domain Bacteria; kingdom Pseudomonadati; phylum Candidatus Omnitrophota; species Candidatus Omnitrophota bacterium. The sequence goes on along the minus strand of JALOQK010000002.1, from coordinate 486,337 downwards.
TATAATTGCCTAATGAACGGGGTTTTTCCTTATTGGGATATTTATAATTACTGCGGAGGGCCATTTTATTATAATATCGGGATCTTGCGCCTTTTGGAAATAACTACTTTCCCGCTTGTTTTTATTTTCAAGTTTTTTAATCTTTCGCTTTTTTCCCTGTATCATCTTGATTTTCTTACAAAGATATTTCTCTATGCCCTTGGGGTTTATTTTGCTATGCGCAAAGTAAGTAAGTATACGCTGTCTGGGCTTTTTGCTTTTTTTGTTTTTATTTTCTCTACTTTTACCTTTGTAAGCTTTAGGCAGTCGGGCGTTTTTGTTACTTTTGCCTGGACAGCTTGGGGCATGTGGTTTCTTATGCGTTTATTGGAGGATAAATTTAACATATATAATATGGTTGGTTTTTGTTTTTTCTTAGGGCTATCGCTTAACAGCTATCAGGGCGCCTATGTGTTAACTTTTATGCAATTTTTCTTTTTAAGCCTTTTGTTTAATAGAAAAGCCTACTTGCTTAGCCTAATAAAGGATAGAAAGAATAGAAGAATATTTCTTATTGGCGTCTTGGTGATTTCAGGCCTATTTTTGCATACTCTTGCTGTTTTTATTGAGAAAGATAAAAATATCGCAATCATGCGCCAGATGTACCAGGGGACTTCTGTTCCAATTATGCCGGCGGATTATCTGGGGCTATTTTTCCCGGGGGTAGCCGCTAAATTCTGGAACAGCCTAAACTGCAAGCAATATTTCTCCGAGTGCGCTTTTTATATCGGTATTATTCCATTGTTGTTGTCGGTATGGGGGATGGTTTCTTCAAGGCATAAATTTAGATTTAATTTCATTTTTGTGCTCATGGCCTTGGTGCTTGTGTCGATTAATTTGCAGCAGTATTTAGGGTGGGTAAAGTATCTATTGCTGCCATTTCTTATTTACGCCCGTAATATGGAAATCTTCCAGCCATTTGTAATCTTTGTCCTTGTTTATTTTTGTTCGCAGGGGGCGGATGATTTAATCCAGAGGCTGAACCAAAATAAAGATGCCTGACGAAAACCTATATTTTTATAATTTTATCTATGCGGTTTGTATTTTCATTTTTACAGCTGTATCCATAGCTTTGGTCTTTTATTTCATAAAGAAAAACAAAAGGGCAGCTTCTGTATGGGTATTAATTGTGTCAGCGGCTTTAGATTTATTTTTCTTTGCCGGTCAGATTATCCCGCAGGTTACTTTAGAAAACAAGACACTTATCCCGTTCGTTGATCGCGCATATAAAGTATCGTTGCCTGAGTTTCGTTTAGAAAAGGTTAATGGAGAGGCCAGGTTTCGTTATTTCGCGGCAGCTGTTTATAACACTCTTGCCGCCTTTGATGCTAACACCTTTGATATTTTGCTGCCTCAGGGGTTTATCCGTTCTAATCCTGCAGAGATGCTTGATAAGATAAGAAGAGGGGCTTACCCGCTTTCCAATTATTTAAAATCCGGGAACATCCTTTCATTCTTAATTTTAGCTAATACGGATTATCCTAAATGGGCGGCCTTTGATAAAAAGGCATATCTTGATTTTTATAGTATATTATTGGCGGATATACTTCTTCAAAGTAATTACTATGTAGTGCATCTGGTTCCTGAGGCGGATATACAGAAAATACGCCAAGGTATAGAGAAGGCCTACAAGCAAATAGATCAGGCTTTTGTCCCGCAGGAGCTTTTAAGCGCTGTGTCTGTTACGCAAGAACTTATCCTGAAAAGCGCCCAGCAGAAGGAGATTTATAAATACCTGTATTTGAATTTAAGCGCCAAAGATTATTTTCTAAATCTTTGGCAGCGGTATCGGCTTGATAATGTAAGCACTTTTGTGCGTTTAAAATATTTTAGCCGCATGGCAGATATTTACATGGTTTCTTTGGCCAGATCAGATTTAAATGCCACTTATGATAAAATAAGACAAGATGCCGGGATTACTGCTGCGGTTATAAGGTTTTTTGAGAGTTTGGATTTAAAAGATGCCGAGGAGTATTTAAAAGGCCTATCCCAAGGGATAATAGGGCCCGATAGCGATCTTTCGGGTTTTTCCTACCAGATAGAAGCTTATGGTCCAAATTACCTTAAATTTAATTGTTCTGCCCCGAAGAACGGGTATATTTATTTTAGTGATGGCTATGACCAGTATTGGCAGGCTAAGATAGACGGCAAAGAAACTAAAGTTTTAAGGGCCAACGCTTGCTTTAAGGCGCTTAAGGTGCAAGCCGGAAAACATAAGGTGGAATTTATTTATAACCCGTTATTCTACAGGTTTTCGTTGTGGATTTATTATATTACCGTGTTAGCCTGTGTAGTTTTTCTTATATTCAAAAGGCCATGATCACATTGGATGTTTTAATTTCGGGCGTATTTTGTTTCTTGATTAGCTTGCTTGCGCATGTAATCTGGTGGAGGATAAAACGGCCCAAAGCCCAGATTCAGGCGCTTGTATCTTTGTTTTTAGTCTTTCCGCTTTTGGGGCTTACCTGTCTTATGCAGTTTTTCCCTTTACGGGATTTCTGGTTATCTTTAGCTCTGGCATATTCGTTTTCTTTTTCCTACGTGCTTTTCTACCCGGCAGCTCAAGCTGTATCTCCGACGCTTAAATTGATCTTGATAATCAGTAAATTTTCTTATTCTGGATGTTCGGCGCAAGAGCTAAAAAAATACTTTAACACCAAAGATTTATTGCAAGAACGCTTTGACGATTTAGTGCAAGAAGGTTTTTTAAGAACTTGCCATGGTAAAATAAATATTACTTTGCGGGGCAGGGTCTTTTTGAGCTTTTTTGTTGCCTTGCGAGTTATTTTAGGTTTAGAACAGGGAAAGGGTTAAGAAAATGGGCTTAATAGGTATTATTTTGAGCATCCCTTTGTTAATTATCCTGCTGCACGCGGCATTTTCCAGATACTTGAGTAAAATTATTGCTTCAGCGCAAATGGCGGCTATTTTAGCTGTGTTTTCTGCCTTTCCGATAGTTTTACTGCTGGGCGTATTTTTCGCCAAAGCAGAATTAAGCGCTTTGTATATTCTATATATGGGGCTTGTTTATTTTTCTTTGGGGCACGCGTATTTTCATATTTTTAACATGAGCGAAACTGCGCGGCGCATCCGCATCCTCTATGAAATAAAAGAAAGCCCTGATGCTTTGACTTTTGATCAACTAAAAAATATTTACTCCGCGGATTTGATGCTGGATATAAGGCTTCAGCGTTTGCTTAAAATTAAGGCAGTCAGGCTTCAAGATGGCAAGTATAAGCTAAACGGCGGGTTACTTTATTGGGCAGCGCTTTTTTCTAAATTCTGGAGCGCCGTGTTGAATTTTGATTCAGAAAAGTATGATATCTGATATAATATACTTTCGATATCTAACTTAAGGAGAAGATATGGGCAAGGTGCTTATTATAAAACTGGGCTATTCGGAGACGTTGGATAAAGAGACTTCCACTACCACAAGTTTAGGAGATGTTATCCGCACCACTGTCATACTTAATTTTTTTAAGAATGACCATATAAGCTGGCTGGTTGATGAAAAGGCGCGCCAACTTTTAGAGGGTAATTCTTGCATCAAAAGGATCATGACTTATAATCTGGAGAATGTCTTGCAGCTTCAAAGGGAGAGGTTCGACACTGTAATTAATCTTGAGAAGGTCCCCGGGATTTGCGCTTTGGCAGATTCTATTAGCGCCTGGAGGAGATTTGGTTTTCGCTTTGATGAATATGAGGGCAAAGCCCAGAGCTATGATGGGGCAGAGAAGGTGCTTGCCTTGTGCCTTGATGATGATAAAAAAAAGAAAAACATACGTTATTGGCAGGAAGCATTAGCTGAAATGATTGACCAAAAATGGAATAAAGAAGAATATGTGCTTGGCTATAAGCCTTCTAATAAAGTAATTTACGATATTGGCTTTAACTGGGCGGTAGGAGATAAGTGGAGGAATAAAAGCTGGCCAGCGCAATATTGGGATAGCCTGGAAGAAATGCTTAAGGGGAAATATTCTGTTACCCGGCAAAAGGGGCTTAATAATCTTTATGAATATATGGATTGGATTAATTCCTGTAAGATGATTATTACAAATGACAGCTTAGGGATGCATCTGGCGATTGCTTTAAAGAAAAAGATTATCGCATTCTTTGGCCCCAGCTCTTCTTCTGAGGTTTATCTGTATGATTTGGGCAAAATTATTACGCCTGAAACAGGCTATTCTTGTGTCCCCTGTTTACAGAGAGAATGCCATCAAAAGAAAAACTGCATGTATTTTATAACCCCTAAACAGGCGTTCGAGGAAGTAAAAAAGATCCTCAAGAAATAATAATGGATAAATACCGTATTGATTCGCATAAATTAATTTATCATGTCGGACGGGTGAATCAATGGCTTGAAGGAAAAGACATCTCTCCTTTATATATGGAGATTTCCTTGACCGGGGCCTGTAATAACCGCTGTATCTTTTGCGCCTTTGATTATTTAAATTATAAGCCGCAGTACCTATCGGAGAAAGTTTTAAAGAAGTTTATATCTGAAGTTTCCAGGTCCGGATTGAAAAGTATTTTATTCTCTGGCGAGGGCGAGCCGCTTTTGCATCCTGGCCTGGTAAGCATAATCAGGCATGCTAGAGAAAAGCTCTTAGATGTTGCCTTAACCACAAACGGCACGCTTTTAAGCGGCAAGATAGCCTCATCTATCTTGCCGTATTTAAGCTGGCTGAGGATTAGTTTTAACGCTGCGACAGCTAATAATTACGCGCGCATCCATGGAAACACAAAAGAAAGCTTTTATAAAATAGTAGCCAATATTAAAAACGCGGTATCTGTTAAGAGAAAACATCAATATTCTTGTGTCATCGGAGTGCAGTTTCTACTTATTAAGGAAAATAATAAAGAAGTTCTTAAAATGGCAAAGCTTGTAAAGGGCTTAGGCGCGGATTATCTGGTTGTTAAGCCGTATTCACAACATCCCAAGAGCATTAATCGCTTGTCCAAGACTATTTCCTATAATAAAATGCGTGAGCTTGAAGATAAACTTGACACTTTTTCAGATGATCGATTTAAGGTTATTTTTCGAGCCAATACTATGGCAAAGTTAAACCAGGAAAGAAATTATAAAAAGTGCCTTGCGCTGCCATTCTGGGCGCATCTTGTTTCAAATGGCGATCTTTATGCCTGCAGCGCTTTTATTTCCGATAAACGTTTTTGTTACGGGAATATTTATAAAGGCTCTTTTGAGCAGATTTGGAAATCTGCTCAAAGAAGGAAATTAGAGAAGTTGATGAAAAATTCGTGGGATATGCATAATTGCCGTTTGTGCTGCCGCATGGATGAAGTAAATAACTATCTTTGGGAACTTAAAAATCCCCCCATTCACGTTAATTTTATTTAAATATGGATAAAAGAATAATCAAAGATTTGTATTATCGGATGGTTAAAATCCGCAAGTTTGAGGATAAAATCATTCAGCACTATCCCGAACAGCAAATGCGTTGCCCAGTGCATCTTTATATCGGCCAAGAGGCAATTGCCACAGGGGTATGCGCGCATCTAAAGAAAAGCGATTATCTTTTTAGCTATCACCGTAACCACGGGCACTTGATTGCCAAGGGCGCGGATATTAAAGAGATGTTTGCCGAGCTTTATGGCAAGAAAACCGGTTGTTCTTCGGGCAAGGGCGGTTCCACCCATATGGTATCTTTAGAAAATTCTATTTTCGGCACAAGTGCCATTGTGGCAGGTGGAATTCCTATTGGGACAGGAGCGGCATTGGCAGTAAGATTACAGAGGCAAAGGCAGATTGTGGTAATTTTCCTTGGTGATGGGGCAATAGAGCAGGGGACATTCTTTGAGAGTATGAATTTCGCCAAATTAAAGAAACTGCCCATTCTTTTTGTTTGCGAAAATAATTTCTACGCGACTAATTCTTCACAAAAGGTTCGGCAGGCAAATCCAGATATTTATAAAATAGCAGATTTTTTCTCTATGCCCAAAGCGCTTCTTGATGGAAATGATGTAATCCAAGTTTATAAGAAATCAGGCGATTTTATTGCGCGCATCAGAAAAGGTTCTGGCCCTTGTTTTATAGAGGCGCGCACCTATCGTTTTCGTACCCATGTGGGACCGGAGACGGATATTGAAAAAGGGTTTCGCGCCAGAGAAGAAGTGGAAAAGTGGATGAAGAAATGCCCTTATAAAAGATTTCATCGTCAGATTCTTGCCAATAAATTATTAAAAGAAAATGAACTTTTGGATATAGAACATAGAGCAGATGAAGAAGTAAAAGAGGCTTGGGAATTTGCCGTAAAAAGCCCCTATCCGGAAAAAGAAGATTTACGCACAGATATTTATTAAGCAAAAGGCGAAATAAAAATGTCATGGGATAAAGTTCCTGTAGACCTGTCGGATTTGCGTGTTTTGCCAGAGGATAATACCCTGGCGGGAAACAGGCTTATCACTTATCGCCAGGCGATACACGAGGCTTTTGCTATTGCCTTAAAACAAGACCCTAAGGTATTTCTCTTTGGGGAAGGCATAGATGACCCGGCAGGAGTTTTTGGTACAACCTTGAATCTGCATAAGCAATTTTCTAAAGATAGGGTGTTTGACACCCCTATCTGCGAAAATACTCTTACCGGCATCGCTATTGGCGCGTCTTTGGCCGGTATGCGCCCGGTATTAATCCATATGCGCACGGATTTTTTGCTTGTTTCTATGGACCAGATTATCAATCACGCCGCGAAGTGGAAATATATGTTTGGCGGAAAAGTTAATCTTCCCATAGTAATCCGCGCGATCATTGGAGGGGGATGGGGATCAGCTGCCCAGCATTCACAGCCGATCCAGGCTATTTTCGCGCATATTCCGGGTTTAAGAGTGGTTATGCCATCAACGGCTTATGATGCTAAGGGGTTGCTTTTATCAAGTATTGCTTGCCCTGATCCGGTTATGTTTATAGATCATAGATGGCTTTTTGATTATAAAGATTATGTCCCGGAAGAGGCGTATTTGGTGCCTTTAGGCAAACCTGTGTTAAGAAGGCAGGGTAAAGACGTAACCGTTATTACCAGCTCCTTTATGACCGCGATTGCCCTTGAGGCCGGTAAGAAGCTTCAAGATGAAGGCATAGATATTGAAATAGTGGATCTAAGAACTGTTAAACCCATAGACGCAGAGCTTATTTTTTCTTCAGTCAAGAAGACAAAAAAAGCCATAGTGCTTGATTTTGGGTATGCTTTTTGCGGGATAAGCGCCGAAATAAGCTCTATGATCACGGAGAATTGTTTTTCTTTCTTGGCACGGCCCGTAGAGAGGATCGCGCTTGCTGATGTCCCGACTCCGGCCAGCCATGTCCTAGAGAAAGAATTTTATCCTAACTTGGAAAATATTATTTGCAAGATTAGAAAAATAGCTAAAGGCGGATAAATGATTTCTTTAACTGTAGCCATGCCGGCTTTAAACGAAGAGAAAAATATCGTTGCTGCCGTAACGGATACCTTGAATGCCTTCAAGGCCTTTGGGATAAAGGCAGAGGTTTTAGTAGTAAATGACGGCAGCACCGATGCAACAGGATCATTGGTGCGCGAGCTAATGCGTGATTTCCCGGGCCAGGTTGACATTATTGAGCATGTTACGCCTTGCGGGATAGGGGCATCTTTTTGGGATGCGGTTGATAAAGCAAGGCATGAGGTTGTCTGTATGCTGCCCGGGGATAACGAGAATAAGCCCGAAGAGATTATCCGCTATTTATGGCTTATGTCAGATGTTGATATGGTTATCCCATTTGTTTTTAACCGCAATGCCCGGTCGGCTTTTAGGAATCTGGTTTCATCTGCCTACGTATCTATAATTAATTATACTTTTAAGATCGGTTTGACTTATACCAACGGGACGGTGTTGTACCGCACAAGCGTGCTAAAGTCATTATCCTGCCGCAATAAGGGTTTTTTCTTTCAGACAGATATCTTGGTGCGCCTTTTAAAAAGAGGGTATCTTTACGCCCAGGTTCCCTATCGCCTGCGGACTCGTTTGGCAGGCAATCCTAAGGCAATTTCCTGGCGTTCATTCAGGGCAGTAGTCAAGGGTTACATCAAGCTTTTTCTTGAAGTGTATTTATTAAGAAAAGAAAAACCCTTGAACCTGATTAAAGACAGCATTTCATACCAAAGATACAACAAAGATTAATTATGCAAGATAAGATATCCGGCAAGAATATAGTTTTAGACGGGCATAAGCTTCTTTGGCACCGCCAAAGATTAGAGGCATGGCTGGCCGGCGAAAGGATCGCGCCTATTACTATTGATTGCGCGTTGACCAGAAGATGCAATTACCGCTGTGTCTATTGTTACGGCAAGCTTCAGGCAAACGACGAAAAGAAGATGACCCGCGATGTGATTTTTCGTTTTTTGGATGATTCCGCAAGTATCGGGGTAAAGGCGGTAAGTTTTGTCAGCGACGGAGAAAGCGCCTGCTCACCGCATCTTTATGATGCTGTGGAAAGAGGCAGGAAAAATGGCCTTGATATGGCTTTGGGCACTAACGGGTTTTTATTAAAAGAACAAAGGCTGCCTGGGCTGTTAAAAGATCTGACCTATTTGCGGTTTAATATTTCAGCAGCTACTGCTGGCAAATATGCCAAGGTTATGGGTTGCGAAGAAAACTCTTTTGACAGAGTCGTTAAGATTATAAGAACTTGTGTAAAGATAAAAAAAGAAAATAAGTTTCCTGTGACTTTGGGGCTTCAGATGGTGCTTTTGCCGCAATATGCCGACCAGGTGATCCCTTTGGCAAAGTTAGGAAAACAATTGGGTGTGGATTATTTAGTAGTCAAGCACTGTAGTGATGATGAAACAGGCTCCCTGGGAGTTGATTACAATAAATATTTTGGGTTGACCGATCTTTTGAAAAAAGCCGAAAGTATCTCCAATTCTAAGTACCTGGTTAAGGCTAAATGGTCGAAGATACTAAGTTGCGGCAAAAGAAAGTACAGCGCTTGTTTCGGGCCGCCATTTATTATGCAATTCTCCGGGTCAGGGTTAGTTGCGCCCTGCGGCATGCTTTTTAACAGCAAATATAAAAAGTTTCATATCGGCAATATTGCGCAAACTTCTTTTAAGAAAATCTGGCAGAGTAAGCGCTATTGGCAAGTCATGGATTTGATTGCTTCGAATGAGTTTGACCCCAGGACCATGTGCGGGACTTTGTGTTTGCAGCATAAGGTAAATGAATTCTTATGGGATTTAAAGAACGGCAATTGCGCCCTTGAAAAAACTCAAGGCAAGCCGCCAATGCATGTTAATTTTATTTAGATGGATCTAATTGAGAAAACCGCGTTTAAAGGTAACCGGCACCCCTGGGAATTATCTCGCCGAGATTCTCTTTTGATGTTATTAAAGAAGAAGCCTTTTGGTTTGCAGTATGCTGACATAGGATCCGGAGATTTATTTTTCAGTTTATCTTTAGAAGGCTATGCCGATAAAATCTGGGCATTTGATAAAGCTTATGCTCAAGAGGACAAGAATGGCAAGATAAAAAAGATTAATAGCCTTTCAAGTATTCCTCAAGAAAGCGTGGATGTAGTTTTAGCTTTAGATGTTTTGGAGCACGTGGAGGATGAAGCAGGATTTCTATATTCTCTGAACAGGATAATCAAGCCCGGTGCAGAATTTATCATAACTGTCCCGGCCTATCAATTTTTATTTACCGGGCATGATAAATTTTTAAAGCATCTGCGTAGGTATAATTATCAGAAGCTTTCCGGATTAATTCAGGTTTCAGGGTTGAAAGTGGAAGAAGGGTTTTATTTCTATTCTACGCTTGTTTTGCCGCGGGCTATAATTAAATTAAAGGAAAAGTTCTTTGGGGTTTCATGCCAGTGTGGCGCGTCAGGATGGAGATTTGGCCGAGGGCACGCACTTACTTTTTTATTCAGAGGTTTATTGAATTTTGATTTTTATCTGAATCGCATTCTATCCAAGGCAGGGATCAAATTGCCGGGGTTGTCAATATGCATGGTCTGCAAGAAATAATCTTCTTAGTAATACCTTGTTATAACGAAGAAAAGCGGCTTGATATGAATAAATTCCTATCAAGCGGCCATAATGTTTTTTTCTTGTTTGTTGATGATGGTTCAAATGATTCTACCGCGGAAGTTATAAGAAGGCATTTAAGCCAAAGAGTCCATATTCTGTCGTTGGATAAGAACTATGGCAAACAAGAGGCGGTGCGTCAGGGCATGCTGCATCTGAAGACAATGCCTTTCTGGAAAGATGTTTCTTGGGCGGGTTTCTGGGATGCGGATTTGGCAACGCCTTTGGAAGAATTAAATGATTTCATGGGCTACCAAAAAGCTCTTTATCCTGATTGCAGCGCTGTCTTAGGAAGCAGGGTGCTGCGCCTGGGATCTGTTATAAAGCGTTTTGCTTTTAGGCATTATTGTGGAAGATTTTTTGCCACGATGGTGGGGGTAGTCTTGAAAATAAAAGTTTATGATTCGCAGTGCGGCGCAAAGATCTTTCGCAAGGAAGTAATTGATATTTGTTTTAAGGATAGGTTTATTGTAAAATGGTTATTCGATCTGGAAATAATACTGCGCCTTCTAAAGCAGGGATCGGGCGTTGTAGAGTATCCGCTTAGGCTATGGCAGGATGTGGCAGGGAGTAAGTTTTCTTTATTTAAAGAAATCATCCCGTCTTTTCTTGAGCTTTTTAAATTAAAGGCAAAATACAAATGAAGAAGATTTTAAAGCCGATTAAAATACCCGATTCTTATAATTATATCGGAGTTTTTCTTACCTTTGCCTGTAATTTAAAATGCAGCTATTGCATTAATAATTTTGAGGGGAATCTTAAGAAGCGTAAGATGATTTCTGGAAAAGATTGGGTTGAGTTGTTAAACCGCATCCAATCCCGCGCGGATCTTCCGGTTAGCTTGCAGGGGGGAGAGCCAAGCCTGCACCCGGATTTTATTTATATTATCAATCATTTGAAGCCAGGATTGACAATAGATATATTGACTAATTTGCAATTTGATGCGGATGATTTTGCCAAGAAAGTCAATCCTAACAGGGTTAAGCGTCAGGCGCCTTACGCATCTATAAGAGTCAGTTATCATCCCGAAACCATGGATTTTAATAAGACTGCATCAAAGGTTTTAGCTTTACAGGACAAAGGCTTCAGTATCGGGGTCTGGTCGGTTTTGCATCCCAAATACAAAAAACAAATTCTTAGTTCTCAAGAGAAGGCAAAAAAGATGGGGATTGATTTTAGGCTTAAAGACTTTTTAGGAGAGTATCGTGGTAAAATGCACGGGCAGTATAAATACCCGGGATGTTTTGATCTAAACAATCCGAAGGATGTTTTATGCAAAAGCACAGAGTTCTTGATTGATCCTAAGGCGGATATTTTTCGTTGTCACCACGATGTGTATCAAGATTTTAAGCCCATAGGCTCTCTTTATGACGGGGGGTTTGTTTTAGAGGATAAATATAGAAAGTGCGGTATGTTCGGTTTTTGTAACCCTTGTGACGTGAAAATAAAGACCAATCGCTTTCAGGAATTCGGGCACACTTCGGTAGATATTAAATTCGGATAGGGTTATTTTTTGTTCTTTTCCAGCCTTTCAATTAACTGGTTGACTCGCAGCGCAATCGCTTCTAGCATGTCTTTTTTGCGCAAGATGATACGTTTACTGTAGTCTCCCTGCAGCACTTGATCAAGGATTTTCTCTATGCGCGGAAGAGGGGCCAAACAGCGGTAGAGGACTATAAGAAGGGTCATGGATGCCACGATACTTGCAGCTAACAGAAGCACATAAGGGGTAAGTATCTGAAGCGAAAATGGGCGCGCTTGGCTTAGTTCTGCCTGTTTTACTGCCACGCTAAAAAAGAAGAAACCGCTAGCGACCAACAGTATCATCAGGCCCAAGGCAACGTTTAAAAATTTGATGGCATAAGAGATTTCCCAGATTTTCTTGCGTTTATGTTTTTGTTCCATATGGCCTCCTTAAGTAGTAATTATAGTGATTTTTCATTTAGTTTGCAAGTATTAAAACAACAACAGGAGAATAGGTGAAAAAGATAACTGCTAATTTATTGGCCATGGGATTTGGGGTGTCCTTAGTTTTCGGTTTATTATTCGGCATAGAGACTTATTTCCGCTTTATGTATAATGATACGGCGAAGTTTTACTATACCTTAAGGCCCAGTATTTTATATCACGCTGCCTGTTTCTTAAGAAGCCCGATGCCGTATAAGAATGCCATGCCTCCGAGGGTTTTCTGCCTTGGCGGCTCAACTACCAATGGCAATAACATGCCTTACGAGTATAGCTACCCCACTCTTTTACAGGACATCTGTTTTAAAGAAAAAAAGCCGGCAAGTATTTATAATTTCGGTATTTCCGGGGTATCAGCGGTAACCACGAATTATTTCATAAAATCTGTTTTACCGCAATACGATCCTAATTGCGTGGTTATCCATGATGGCTATAATGATTTACCGGTTGTGGTCAAAAAAATAAATGACAACCGCTATGAATATCTTGCCCCGAAAGATTACTATCAGGCATTTAACCCCTATCCTGATAACCCAATAGTGCGGTATACTGTTAGCTTTATTAAGATTAACTTTCGCTGCACTTATAGGTTTGTAACCTCTTTTATTAAGGAAAAAATGGGTAAAGGAGGAGATTTATTTTTGGGTTTTGATTACAAGCGGTATAAGCTTAATCAGGGCTCGGTCCAGGATGTTTACATGGAGAACGAAAAAAGGCTTCAAGTTTTCCTGGAGAAAGAGCTGGATTCCATTGATTATTGTTTAAAGCATAATATTAAGGTGATCGTTATCTTGGAGCCCTACATTGTTCCTAATTTTTATTTGAAGCAATTCGGTACGGGATTTCGCGATGAGAATGTCGGAGAAATACTTTCCCAAATGCACAAATACCAGCATGGAATTTACGCGAACATATTACAGCAGAAATATAATGGTAATCCGAATGTCATAGTTCTTGACTTAAGGCAGTTTTTTAAAGACAGTTATAAAACACTTTTCTACGATGAATGCCATTTAAACGGTGACGGAAATCTTATTTTGGCGGCAATAGTTTATCAGGCGATACAGAGGTTGTTTCCAAATGCAAAATAAAAGCGCTATAAATTCTTTTCGCATAGACATTAAGGAAAATAATGGCTATCGCTATACTACTAATCCATCGCTAAGCAGCCGCCTTTCCAATGCCCATTTAAGTGATGCAGCTTTTAAAATGGCTGATTTCGCAGGTAAGCGGGTGCTTGATGTTGGCTGCGGAGACGCAACTTATACTGTTGAATTATGCCAGCGGGGTAAAGCCTTGAGGGTTTATGGTGTGGATCTTGCTTTTGAGGCAATTTCATCGGCACGCGCAAAAAATTCAGATACAAATATAAATTTTGCGCTATGTTCTGTAGATAGGCTCCCATTTAAAGATAATGCGTTTGATATTGTTTATATGCGGGGTATTTTGCACCACATCTGCAATCCCGGACAGGCCTTAAAAGAGGCGCTGCGAGTAGCCTCGGAAGTTATTATCCTTGATCCTAATGGGTATAATCCTTTCTTAAAAATAATTGAGCGTTTCTCCAGTTATCATCGAGCGCATAATGAGAAATCTTACCCGCCATTTGTTATCCGCAGATGGGTCGGGCTATCCGCAGCTAAAATCCTAAAACATGATTACATTGGTTTAGTGCCTTTTTTTTGCCCGGATTGGGCAGCTAATCTATTAAAAAAGATTGAGCCTTTAGTTGAGCGGATATTTATATTAAATCGTTTATGTTGCGCATCTTATTTGTGCCATGTGGAACGCAAAAAATAGTAAAATAGGGGTTTGGGCTTGGGCATTTTTTATTTTTGCCTTTAGCTTTATCCCGCGGTTTCTTTTATTAAGCAAGGGCCCGTTTCATTATGACACTGCGGAGTTTATCTTAGTAATGCAGGATAAACTGGCCTATCCGCACGCGGCAAGTTTTCCTTTTGTGTCTTTCTTTATAATAAGTTTGGGGTTTATCAGGGATGCTTTATTTCCATGGGCCGCCTATCAGGATGTCCTGTTTTTTTCTACCTCTTTTATATCCGCCCTAACAGCTGTAGTAATATACCTGTGTTTTCGTAAGACAATCGCAGACTCTTCTGCTTTATCCTGGGCGTTATTAACAAGTTGCTTTGCGCCGTTTTTCTCGGTAACTACTTATGGCAGGATTGACCATGCGTTAGGGCAGTTGTTTTTAGTGTTTAGTTTGTTTTATTTTCTAAGCAATACTTTTTGGCTATGCGCATTTTTTACCGGATTAGCTATTGCTTCAAGAAATGAAAACATGATTATTTTTGCCGGATTTTTCGCTTATTACGTGAATATTGTTTTCAAGAAAAGGCATGAGGGGTTTTTAAAGCAAATTTTGATTTTTGGCGCCAGGTTTCTGGGGATTATCTTTTTCTCTTTTGCGATAGTTATCCTGTTAGCGCTTTTGGTGCCCAATTGCCGGGCGTATCTTAATGTGTTTTCTTCTGCCATCGGGATAAACGTTCAGTCAGATAGCATGGAGGTGTTTTCTGGCTTTAGTTTGGCAAGATTCAGGCAAGGCTGGCAAGCCTTGTGGCATTGGGCGTATATGGCGGTAATCTGGGCGGTATTGGGAGTTTTTCTTGGCTTCTTGAAAGAAAAAAAAGAAGAGGCGGTTTTATTTTTTGTTGCTTTTGCGGTTTCTTTTATGTTGCTTGTGAATATGCAAACCTTTAGCCCGCGTTATCTTATCCCAGCGTCATTTTTTATGTTTTATTTTTCTTCCCAGGCAATATGCTTTGTCTTCAAGAAGAATATAATCTGCGCCACGGCAATGTTATTTGTTTGCCTGACCATGCTTATGCCGGCAAAGAATATCTTATATTCACGCCACGTTAATAATTACCAAAAAGATTTCGCGCTTTTTGTAGAATCGGCTACCGAACCAGACAGTATTATTATCATACAAGATGAGCATATATTTTTAAAGCTTTACACAAAAAGAAAATATCTTCTTCCGCCGGTAAACTGTGATCAGGCGCAATGGGATGATTTTTTTGGTAAAATAATTGTTTTAAATAGAGCAGGGTATCCGGTGTATCTTACTTCTACGGCCCTGGGCTATGACCCGTGTTTTATCTTAAAAAGCATTCTTCAGGAGCATTTTTATGTCAAGCCTATGGGGATGCGGCGCAATGAGAGTTGGTATGGGAAAGAAGTAGCGCAATATTTCTATAATGAGCATTTATTTAGGATATTGCCTTCTTCTTAAAACGCGATAAAAAAAAGGGGGGGCAATTATGTTGGATTGGAAAATATACGCTGTGGGTTCAGCTTTTTTCGCAGGGCTGACCGCGGTGTTGGCGAAAGTAGGGGTTAAGAACATCTCTTCTAATCTGGCTACTTTTATAAGGACGGTTGTGATTATTTTGTTTTTAGGGGTCTTGATTGGCGTGCGCCGCGAGTGGAGGAATCCTTTATTAATAGACAGGCACAGCATGATATTTCTCATTCTTTCGGCCTTTGCTACGGGTTTATCATGGATTTGTTATTTTCGCGCGCTTCAAACCGGCCCGGCTTCCATTGTTTCCCCAATTGATAAGCTAAGCCTGGTGTTCGCGGTAATTCTTTCTGTTATGTTCTTAGGGGAACGCTTAGGAGCTTATCAATGGGCGGGGGTGGGGTTGATTACCATTGGCACGTTGCTTATTATTTTACGTTAGTTTATTATTGCGCTGTGTTAAATGAATAGGAAAAATATTTTTAAGTTGTGTAAGCAGGAATATTGTCATAAGGCCAGTTCCCTTAAAATGAAAGTTCTAATTAAATTGTAAGAAAGGATTAAAATGAAACAATGGTACGAAGCATTATTCGAGAATTACGCTCGCAAATATGATAACGAGCCTTTTGTTCAGGGCACTGCGGGCGAGTGCGATTTTATTGAACAGGAGATTAGCCGCAATAAATCTTTAAAGATAATCGACATTGGTTGCGGCACCGGCCGCCACGCTATCGAACTGACCAAAAGAGGGTATAAAGTGACAGGCGTTGATCTTTCCGAGTCACAGCTTGCGGGAGCGCGGGAGAAAGCCAAAGCGGCAGGGCTGACAATTAATTTCCAGAAGTATGACGCGCGAGGCCTTCCGTTTGAGGGTGAATTTGATCTAGCCATTATGCTCTGCGAAGGCGGGTTTTCTCTTATGGAAACGGATGAAATGAATTTCGCGATCCTTAAGAGCGCGGCCAGAGCTTTGAACGGTCAGGGGAAGCTTGTTTTCACCGCATTAAACGGATTATTCCCGCTTTTCCATTCGGTCAAGGAATTCTATGAGTTAGCTCAGAAAGAAGGCCAATCTCAGTGCAAGGACTGCTCTTTTGACCTGATGACTTTCCGCGACCATAACACCGCTGTTTTTGAAGACGATTCCGGTAATAAAAAGGAGCTTAAGTGCAACGAGCGTTATTATGTACCCAGTGAGATAACATGGCTTTTAAAGACGCTTGGATTCAAAAAGATCGATATCTTCGGCTCCAAGCTTGGGGCTTATTCAAGAAATGACAAATTGACTACCGAAGATTTTGAAATGCTTGTGGTGGCGGAGAAGTAAATAATAGGGGCGCCTGCCTGTCTGCCGCAGGCAGACCTGTGAATGTATGTGACATTTTAGGCAAAAAGAAGCGAAGGTTATGATAAGTAGTAGAAAGAAATTTAAAAGAAGCGGGAAGTTTTGGGTGTATATGGTGGAGTGTGGGGATGGGACGTTTTATACAGGTTATACGCCTAATTTAGAAAAGCGTATAGAATTACACAACAAGGGTAAAGGCGCCAAATATACGCGCGACAGAAGGCCCGTGAAGCTGGTGTGGAATAAGCAATATAAGCAATTTAAGCCGGCGTTTAAATTAGAGAAGACGATTAAGGAATTTACCAGAAAACAAAAAGAATTATTGGTAGGTGGCATGCGCCTTGATAAGGTGTTGGAGATAAGAAAAAATCATGGAAGAGCAAAGAAGAAGTAGAAATAGGTCCGGGCGCCAAAGTGGTCCGGCTGCAAACGTGCAGGGTAAAGTTTTGCAAACTTTACCCTGCGCAGCGCGGACACGGCAACCAAAAGTTTTTATCAAAACTTTTGGTTGTCAGATGAATCTACGGGATTCCGAGGTGATTTCCGGGATTTTGCAGAAGGCAGGATATACGATAACTGGTTTGGCGGAAGAAGCAAATGTGGTTATTCTTAATACCTGTTCTGTGCGCCAGCACGCCGAGGAGAAGGTGTGGAGTGAAATTGGGAGGATCACAAAACTAAAAAGTAAAAAGGAAAAAGGAAAAAGTGAGAAAAATAAACCTATAATAGGGCTTGTTGGATGTATGGCGCAGAATTATAAAGAAGCGGTGTTTGAGAGGTCGCCGGAGGTGGATTTTGTGGTCGGGCCGGCGGATATCGCAAAAATCCCAGAAATAATCAGTCAGCTGTCAGCTGTCAGCTGTCAGCCTTCAGCTAAAGGCGAAAAACTAAAAGCAAAAAGCTTTTTTGAAAGCAAGATTTGGGAGACAGACGGCGAAAACAGGCCGGAGCAGATTTATCATACCGGATTTTTTGAAGATAAAAATCATGCCTTTATTGTTATTTCCGAAGGCTGTTCTAACTTTTGCTCATACTGTGTCGTGCCTTATACTCGCAAAGCACTACGCCACAGAAGAAAAGAAGATATCTTGCAAGAAATAAACGAGGCGGTTGCCCTAGGAATCACAAGCGTTACCTTGCTGGGGCAGAACGTAAACTCTTACAAATCCCAAATCTCAGATTCCAAATCCCAAATTCCAAATAAAGATATAGAAATCAGTTTTGTGGATTTATTAAAAACAGTCAATGCGGTTAAAGGCTTAAAGGAGTTTGGTTTTATTACTTCTCACCCTAAAGATACAAGTATTGAGCTTTTTAAGGCGATGGCAGAATGCGGCAAACTTAAGAAATATCTGCATCTTCCGGTGCAATCAGGCTCTGACCGGATTTTAAAGTTAATGAACCGCCAATATACCAGAAGATTCTATTTGGATTTAGCGGCGCAATATCGTAAAATAGTTCCTAATGGGGCCCTGACTACGGATATTATTGTAGGATTTCCGGGTGAGACAGAAAAAGATTTTCAAGATACTTACGATTTAATAAAAGAAGTTGAATTTAACGCCGGTTTTATCTTTAAGTATTCGCCCCGGCCGCATACGCAAGCCGCGAATATGCCGGATGATGTGCCAAAAGCGGAAAAAGAAAGAAGGCACGGTTTAATATTGGAGCTACAGAAGAAAATATCAGTTAAGCTTAAAGCGCAAAACGAAAAACGTAAAGCTAAAGTTTAAAAGTTAAAATGTAAACATGAAAAGACAAAGAGAAAAAGCGGTTAAATTTTTAATTTTAAGTTTTGGTTTTACATTTTTCGCTTTGAGTTTTTCGTTTGTATCACGCGTTTATGCTTTGGATTTAGAGAAGATCAAGGTTGATATCTTAAGGCATGATTATAAGGCGGCTATCATAGAGGGGGAGATCCTGCTGGGGGATACCAAACATGATGAAAAGGGCATGGATGAGTTATATTATCTTTTAGGGATTAGTTATCTTAAAGACGCAAATTATCTGCGCGCGTCAGATATTTTCGAGATAGTGATCAATGAATTTCAGGACAGCAAATTCAAAACTAAGGCTAAAATAGGATTAGGGGATACGTTTTTCTTGAGAGAGGACTATACCAAGGCGCAGGGTATCTACGAGGGCACTATTACAGATAGCGAGTTTTCGGTAGTGTTGGACCAGATTTATTACCGTTTAAGCCAATGCGCGTTAAAAAAAGGCGATACTGTTAAATCGCAGAATTATTTAGCTAAATTAAAGGACCCCAGTTTCAGTTGTTTTCAGCTTAAGCCCGAAGAAGTCTGCCCCAAAGAATTCTATTGTGTCCAAGTGGGCGCATTTAGTGAGAAAAATAACGCTTTAGAGCTAAAGGATAGGTTATATAATCAGGGGTTTGATTCCTATCTTGTTCAGTCAGAGAATTCCGGCAAGCCGGTTTATAAAGTGCGCGTGGGCAAGTTGAATTCGCTGCAAGAAGCCCAAGTCGTAGAGAAAAAACTATCTGGCCAGGGTTTACCTACCAAAATTTTCCCATAGTAGATGTTTATGCCAAAATCTTTTGGTTTTAGTATGAGAGGAATGCTTTGCTGAAAAAAAGAATTATTTTTATTGTTGGGCCTACAGCTTCGGGTAAAAGCGCGGTCGCTTATTGCCTGGCAAAGAAAATAAACGGCGAGATTGTCTGTTGTGATTCCATGCAAGTCTACCAGGGAATGAATATTTTGAATTCTGCTCCTGAAGATAAATTTAAGAGGCAAGTCAAGCATCATTTATTTGAACAAGTTCCGGTAACTTGTGAATATGATGTTTCGCGGTACCGTAAACAAGCCAATGCGGCAATAATTGATATTTTTTCGCGCGGAAAAACCCCGATTCTTGTTGGCGGCACAGGGCTTTATATGTCTATTTTGCTGGACGGCATTTTTGAAGTTAAAATTCCAGAGCAGGAAAAAATCCGTTCCCGGCTATATAAGCTTTCCCAAGACAAGGGCAAAGAATATTTGTATCAGATATTGCTAAAAACCGATAAAGAGGCGGCAGCTAAGATCCATCCCCATGACCTGAAGCGGGTTATACGGGCACTGGAAGTTTTTCTGGGTACGGGCAAGAAAATATCTTTTTTGCAGAAACAAAGAAGCGGCTTGGCGGATAGTTATGATATTAAAGCCTTTTGTCTTAATATGGACAGGAAAGATTTGTATTCTCGCATTGATAAGCGGGTAAATAAAATGCAAAAGTCGGGATTATTAAAAGAAGTGAAGGATTTATTAAAGAAGAAAACAAGCCGAACCGCCAGCTTTGCCATAGGAATCTCTGAAATTGGTTCTTACTTAAAGGATGAGTGTTTATTGGAAGAAGCTTTAGAGCGGATTAAGCATAATACCCGTTTATATGCTAAGCGCCAGCTGACTTGGTTTAGAAAAGATAAGCGTTTATGTTGGATAGAAATCAAGGCAAAGGATAAGCCGTCCGCTATCTCTAAGCTTATTGCCAACAGATTGGAAAGTTAGGGTAATGAAAGAAAGAGCATTGTTAATCGTAGTAAAAGAATATGATGATGAATCTGGCTGGGCGCTTGAGGATATGGCGCTTGAGTTAGAAGAGCTTGCGGATACAGCTTCCGCAGAGCCGGTAGATACGATCCCCTGCATGCTAAAACAAATCACCCCCAATCTATATATAGGTAAGGGCAAAGCCGAAGAATTGAAAGCTTTGGCATCTGAATATGACGTTCAGACGGTAATTTTTAATGTGGATTTGTCCGGCACCCAACAGCGCAATCTTGAAGAGGTGTTGGACAAGAAAGTAATTGACCGCACCCAGCTTATCTTGGATATTTTTGCCAGGCATGCCAAGAGCATGGAAGGAAAAACGCAAGTGGAGTTGGCGCAATTGGAATATCTTCTGCCGCGGCTTGTGGGCAGTGACCCCTGGTTGTCGCGGCTGGGTGCAGGCATTGGTACGCGCGGCCCCGGTGAACAGAAGCTTGAAACAGACCGAAGATGCGTGCGCGCAAGAATTGATAAACTAAAGGAGCAGCTGGCGCGATTGTCTTTGCATCGGCAAGTTGCGCGCAAGAAAAGAAAAGAAAATGACATTCCGGTTGTGGCGATTGTGGGTTATACTAATGCCGGTAAATCAACGCTTCTTAATACTTTAACTTTTGCCGGGCAGAAGGTCCAGAACAGCCTTTTTACAACCCTTGATCCTTTATCGCGCAACCTCTCCCTTTTGAATAAAGAGCAGATAATTATTTCAGATACCGTGGGTTTTCTTTATAATCTGCCGCATCATTTAATCCAGGCATTTCATGGCACCTTGGAAGAGGCCATTGAGGCGGACTTGCTTTTGCACGTTTTGGACGCAAGCCATCACAAAAGCGAACAATTGTATCTGGCGGTATTAGATGTTTTGAAGCAATTGGAATTAGAAGACAAGAAAACTATCACCGTATTAAACAAAATTGACCTTGTGCCTGATCAGCAGTATTTAGATAATCTGTTGAGCACTTATGCGGATTCTGTGGCAATTTCTGCTTTGACGAGTAAGAATATAGATAAATTATTAGAAAAAATCACCCAGGTGTTTAGCGCAAGGATGGTGAAGTTAGATTTAACCCTTGCGCAGGGGAGAATGGATTTGGTGAATATGATTTACAAAATGGGCAAGGTTGAACAGATTAAATACCTTAATAAAAGCGTAGAGATCAAGCTGGTTACGACTAAAGTATTAGCAGATAAGCTGTTGTTGGATAAGAAGATGGGGATAACTGTTAGAATATCTAACAAAAATAATTAATTTTGCTTGACAGAATAGTTGGGTTGTGCTATTCTCTTATTGTAAATAAACTAGAAAGCACTTTGCAGAGCAAAGTGTTATTTCGGAGTAAACCCCATAGGCACGCCGAAATCAGGAGAATTTCATGCCTTTGTTTGATATTCAGATAAGCCCGGATGAACCAGTTTATGTAATAAGCATTGTGAGCAAATTGGTGGATTTACCGGTATGGACTTTAAGGCAGTTGGATAAGGCAGGAGTGGTTAAGCCCAAAAGAGTAGGTAAGAAAAGCAGGCTTTATTCTTTAAAGGATATGCGCCGATTAGAGTACGTGCATTATCTCATGGAGGAGAAAAAAGTGAATATCCACGGAATAAAAATTATTTTGGAAAAAGAAGTTTAGGGTAAATTTTTTTTATTTTTATGTTAGCACTCAATATATCAGAGTGCTAATGGTGAAAGGAGAATTTAAGATGGGCCAGGAGGATTTTAGAATTGAACAAGAGCAGAACTCCCAAGAAGGATCAAGCGCCCTGGAAAAGTATGGGCAGGATATTACCGCGCTTGCCCGGCAGATGAAACTTGATCCGGTAATTGGCAGGGATTCTCAAATAAGGCGGTTAATGCAGGTTCTTTCCCGCCGGACAAAAAATAATCCGGTTTTAATCGGAGAGGCGGGAGTGGGCAAAACCGCGGTAGTTGAAGGTTTAGCCCAGAGGATCGTTTCTAATGATGTCCCGGAGGGTTTAAAAAACAAGAGGATTGTTTCTTTGGATCTGGGAAGCCTTATTGCCGGAGCAAAATTCCGCGGCGAATTTGAAGACAGGCTCAAGGCAGTTTTAAAAGAAATACAGGAAAAGGACAAGGAAATAATTCTTTTTATTGACGAACTGCATACTATTGTGGGAGCAGGTGCGGCAGAAGGGGCCATTGACGCTTCTAATATGCTAAAGCCCATGCTTGCCCGGGGGCAGTTACGTTGTATCGGAGCGACTACTCTTGATGAATACAGGCAGTATATTGAAAAAGACCGCGCGCTTGAGCGCAGGTTCCAGACGGTATTCCTGGAAGAGCCAAGTGTCCACGATACAATTGCGATTTTACGCGGGCTTAAAGAGAAATATGAGGTGCATCATGGGGTGCGCATTAAAGATTCGGCATTAATTGCTGCGGCTAAGTTGTCAGCGCGCTACATTAATCAGCGGCATTTGCCGGATAAAGCTGTGGATCTGATTGATGAAGCCGCCAGCCGCCTGCGTATTGAAATAGACAGTATGCCTGCGCAGGTGGATAACCTGCAGAGAAAAATCCTGCAGCTTGAAATCCAGAGGCAGGCCTTGAAAAAAGAAATAGAAAAGGATTCGCAGGACCGATTGAATAAAATTGAGCAGGATTTGTCAATTTTAAAGATAGAGCTTGAGGAAAAGAAAAAAAGATGGGAAAAGGAAAAGGCGGTGATTGTCAGTATCCAGAATATTAAAGAGAAAATCGAACAATTAAAGAATCAGGCTCATTCTGCTGAAAAAACCGGGGACTTGGAAAAGGCCGCGCGGATTAAATATGGAGAGTTGGTGGATCTGGGCGCACAGTTAAATAAGAAAAACGATGAATTAGAAAAGATTTCCGAGGGCAGCCCTATGTTAAGGCAAGAGGTTGATGACGATGATATTGCTAATGTGGTTTCTGAGTCAACTGGTATCGCTCTTGCCAAACTTAAGGAGCAAGACGCAGAGAAATTGCTCAAAATGGAACAGCGCCTTAAATCCAGCGTTATCGGCCAGGATCAGGCAGTAGAAACTATTGCCGCGGCTATCCGGCGTTCGCAAAGCGGTTTAGCGGATGAGCGCAGGCCCATAGGCTCTTTTATTTTCTTAGGGCCCACAGGCGTAGGCAAAACAAAGCTGGCGCAGGAGTTGGCAGGATTTTTATTTGACGATAATGACGCGCTTATCCGTATAGATATGTCTGAATATATGGAAAAACACAGCGTGTCGCGGCTTATCGGAGCTCCTCCCGGGTATGTAGGCTATGATGAAGGCGGGCAATTGACCGAGAAAATAAGAAGAAGGCCGTATGCGGTGATCCTTCTTGATGAAATTGAAAAGGCGCACCCGGATGTTTTTAATATTCTTTTGCAGGTCTTGGACGACGGCAGGCTTACGGATGGCCATGGGCAGGTAGTTAATTTTAGAAATACCGTAGTTATTATGACCTCTAATATTGGGCAGGATATTATTCAACAGCAGGCCCAGAAAGCCGCAGACAACGCTGTATTTCTAAAAGATAAACTTATGGAAGAGGTGCGCAAATTCTTTCGTCCGGAATTTATCAACCGTTTAGATGATATTGTGGTTTTTAATTCCTTAAGGCAAGCTGAATTGTTAAAGATCGTGGATCTGCAGTTAGAGCCGCTTTATGAAAAGATGTTGAGCCTTGGGATTACTTTAGAGGTTACAAGTAAGGCCAAAGAATTTCTTTTAGAACAAGGGTTTGACATTAATTTTGGCGCCCGGCCGCTGAAGCGCGCGATAAATAGATATATTCAGGATCCCTTGGCCTTAAAGATTTTAGAGCATAAAACTTATTTGGCAAAGAAAATTATCGTGGATGTGCAGGCGGACCAGGGGCTAAAATTTGTAATTCGATAAGGAAGTGCCTATTGACAAAGGGGTGATTTATGTTAGAATTACCCGTTAGCAATCTTAGATAAAGAGTGCTAATTTAAACTATGATGAATAAAAACATAGATTTTGAAAACAGGAAGAAAGCGGTTCTGGCACAGGTGATAAACCTTTATATCAAGAAGGCACAGCCAGTATCTTCGGATGATCTTGCCCGCAATTTTGAGCTTAGTTCCGCTACCATACGCAATATCTTTAAGCAGTTAGAGGACGAAGGTTATTTAACGCATCCCTATACTTCCGGAGGAAGAATCCCTACGGTTAAGGGGTATCGGTATTACGTGGATATACTGATTCAGCAGATGCAGCTTTTAGACGGCGAAAAAGAGCGTATTGGCAACGAATATAAGAAAAAGCTGCAGAAGCTCGAAGATCTGTTAGAGGCGACAACCGATGTCTTAAGCGCTGTTACGCATTACGCCGGCATAGCTTCGGTTATCAACCAAGACAAAAGGCTGTTTTATAAGGGCATAAGCTCTATGCTGGAACAGCCGGAATTTCAGGATGCCGGGCAGATAAGAAATATTGTCCGTTTAATTGAAGATAAGCAACGCTTCTTCAATATAATTAATCGTGATTTTGATGATAAGGTCAAGATTTATATAGGCGATGAACTAGGCTGTCCGGAGGTAGAAAGATGCGCGATTGTTATTTCCAATTATTCGGCCGGCAAGAAGACTTTGGGGAAAATCGCGGTTTTGGGCCCCATGCGCATGGAATATAATCATATTATCCCTGCCTTGGAGTATATTTCAGATTCTTTATCCGATGCCCTAGAGGAGCTAAATGATTATGAGTAATCAGGAAAAGAAAGAGCACAAAGAAGAAAAGAAGCGGGAAATTACCATTCCCGAAGAAGAGTACCTGGCCTTAAAAGAACAAGCCAAGGATTATTCTGACCGGATCTTGCGTTTGCAGGCGGATTTTGAGAATACCCGCAAGCGCATGGACAAAGAAAAGCAGGAATTTGCCAAGTTTGCTAATGAAGGCCTGATCGTGGATTTATTAAACATCCTTGATGACTTGGAGCGCACGGTAGCCACAGAGCAGAAACAGCATCCTGAGGTTACGAATTTTGTCAAAGGCGTAGAAATGATTTTGGCGCATTTGTATGAATTATTGAAAAGCTATGGAGTCAAACCTATTGAAGCAGAAGGAAAAGTTTTTGATCCGCATTTGCATGAAGCGCTTATGCAGGAAGAAAATAAGGATTTGCCGGAGCACACGGTTTTAGAGGAAATGCAGAAGGGCTATTTGATGAATGATAGGGTAATAAGAACTACGAAAGTTAAGGTTTCTAAAAGAAGCAATGAATAGTAGGCTATGTTTTAATTTACTCCGACTCGTAAAATGCATTAAAATTTCAAAGAGCATGAGATTTTAATGCACTCGTCGGATTTTCGCTGGACAAAAACTTTATGTGCTCAAGGAGGGTATTGATATGGCAAAAGTAATCGGTATTGATTTAGGTACTTCGAATTCAGCTGCAGCGGTGATGGAAGGCGGTAGGCCGGTAATTATTCCTTCTGCGGAAGGAGCAGGGGTGGCATCAGGCAAGGCGTTTCCGTCTTATGTGGCTTTTACCAAAGACGGACAGCGCCTTGTCGGCGAGCCAGCGCGTCGTCAAGCGGCAATCAATCCTGAAGGGACTATTCAGGCTGCCAAGCGTAAGATGGGAAGCGACTATCATTTTAAGGCATTTGGCAAAGAGTATTCGCCGCAGCAGATTTCCGCGTTTATCCTGCAGAAAGTAAAACAGGACGCCGAAGCCTATCTGGGCGATAAAGTTGAAGAGGTGGTTATTACTTGCCCGGCTTATTTTGATGATAACCAGCGTACTGCCACTAAAGACGCAGGGGAGATCGCCGGATTGAAAGTCTTGCGCATAATCAATGAACCTACGGCAGCGTGTTTGGCTTATGGCTTGGAAAAATCCCAAAAGGAACAGAAAATAATGGTCTTTGATTTAGGCGGCGGTACCCTTGACGTTACTATTATGGAAATGGCGCAAGGCGTCTTTGAGGTAAAGTCAACATCCGGGGATACGCAGTTGGGCGGAACTGATATGGATAACGTTTTGATTAACCATATCATGGACCAGTTTAAGCGTGAATCCGGAATTGATTTGCGTAATGACAAAATGGCAGTGCAGAGATTACGTGAAGCAGCAGAAAAGGCAAAAGTGGAGCTTTCTTCCACAGTTTCAACTGATATAAATCTGCCGTTTATTACTGCTGATGCCGCGGGGCCTAAGCATTTGACGATGTCTATAACCCGCGCTAAGCTTGAAGACTTGGTATCTCCTATTATTGATCGTTGCAAACATCCTATGGAACAGGCGCTTTCTGATGCCAAGCTTAAGGCTTCTGATGTTGATCGCGTGATTATGGTCGGCGGGCCCACGCGCATGCCTATTGTGCAGAAATTTGTTGAGGATTACATCGGCAAGAAAATTGAGCGCGGGGTTGACCCTATGGAATGCGTGGCAATGGGAGCGGCAATCCAGGCGGCAATTATGAAAGGCGAAGTCAAAGATGTATTATTGCTGGACGTTACTCCGCTATCTTTGGGCATTGAAACATTGGGTGGAGTAAGTACTAAACTTATTGAGAGAAATACTACTGTTCCTACCAGAAAAGGCCAAACATTTTCTACTGCCGCGGACAATCAAACTGCGGTAACTATTAGGGTTTTGCAGGGCGAAAGGCCCATGGCTGATGATAATGTAGAGCTGGGCAGGTTTGATCTGGTAGGTATTCCTCCCGCTCCAAGAGGCGTTCCTCAAATAGAGGTTACTTTTGATATTGACGCCAATGGCATTGTGCATGTTTCAGCCAAGGACCTCGGCACAGGGAAAGAGCAATCTGTGCGCATTACAGCGCCTAAGAAGCTCTCCAAAGAAGAAATTGATAAGATGGTTAAAGACGCGGAGAAATTCGCCGCTGATGATGTTAAGAAAAAGGAACTTGTGGAAGTGACTAACCAGGCGGATAATTTTGTCTATGCCACAGAACGCTCACTTCGCGATTTCGGAGACAAAATAAGCCAGGAGGAAAAAGCGGATATTGAAGCGAAGGCTAATGATGTTAAGAACGCGATCAAAGAAAAGGATGTGCAGCGTATTAAGAAGACCATGGACGATTTAAGCAAGGCTTCGCATAAACTGGCTGAAGAGGTTTATAAGCAGGCTTCGCAGAAGCAGCAGAAGGCGCAAGACGCAGGCCAGAAGTCAGAAGATAGAGGGCCGGCGACAGAGGAACCGAAAAAAGAAGAAAAAAAGGAAGATGTGATTGACGCAGAGTTCAAAGAAGAGGATGATAAAAAGTAAACTAAAAACTAAAAGCGTAAAGCGCAAAACTACAATTTAAAATTTTAAATTTTGGTTTTACGCTTTTCGCTTTAACCTTTACGCTTCTATGTCTACCAAACGTGATTATTACGAGATCCTGGGGATCAAAAAAGGCGCAAGCCTGGATGAGGTAAAGAACGCGTACCGTCAGATGGCCTTGCGCTTTCATCCTGACCGTGTGCCTCAAGAGCAGAAAAAAGAAGCCGAGGAGAAATTTAAAGAGATCTCCGAAGCTTATGCTATTCTTTCTGACGCCAATAAGCGCGCCTTATATGATCAATATGGGCATTCAGGCATTGACCAGAAATACGCTTATGAGGATATCTTTAAGGGCGCGGATTTTAACAGTGTTTTTCAGGGGATGGGTGATTTTGGGGTTGGGGGAGGACTATTTGAGGAAGTCTTTAGTGACCTAGGGTTTGATATTTTTGGCTCCCAAGGCCGGCGCGGCAACCGCAGCCGCAGAGGACGAGATTTAGAGATCGCCGTAAATATAACCCTGGAAGAGGCTTATCAGGGTGTTGAAAAGACGATTAATCTGCCCCGTTACGAAGTATGCGCAGTTTGTTCTGGCACAGGGGCTAAGCCCGGAAGCAAGAAAAATACTTGCTCTAAATGCCGGGGCAGTGGTAGAATAATTGCCTCTAATGGCTTCTTTCAGGTGGCGCAAACCTGTACTGCCTGTTCAGGTGAAGGAAGTGTTATCCAATCTGCCTGTCCGGAATGCAAGGGCCAAGGCAGGGTTAAAGTTACCCGTAAAATAAAAGTCAAGATCCCCGCGGGCGTAGATACGGGGTCTAATCTTAGGATCAGGCAGGAAGGTGAATACGGGACAGCTGGCAGAGGGGATTTGTATGTGGCGATAGAAGTATCTGCCCATCCGTTCTTAGAGCGCCATGGAAACGACCTTATCACAGAAATCAAGGTCAGCCTTGCAAAAGCTGTTTTAGGCGCGCAAGTAGAAGTGCCTACTCTTTCTGGCAAAGTTTCTATGAAGATCCCTGCCGGAACGCAATCCGCAAGCGTATTCAGGCTTAAAGAAAAAGGCATGCCAGACGTGCATACAAGAGAAATCGGCGATCAATTAGTCAAGGTTGACGTGGAAATACCCAGAAATTTAAATCAGGAACAAAGAAAGGCAATGGAAGAATTCGCCCGCGTTTCACCGGAAGGCACCGGCAAAGACAGTTTTACAGATAGGATACGAAAGACTTTTAGATAGGAGTAATTAATGCCTACTTATGAATATGAATGCTTGTCTTGCGCGCATCGTTTTGAGGTTGTCCAGAAGATGACTGAAGCGCCACTCAAGTCTTGCCCTAAATGCAAGAAAAAACTGCGCCGGCTTATCGGAAGCGGTTCAGGGATTATTTTTAAAGGGTCAGGTTTTTATGCCACAGATTACAAAAAGAGCCCTTCCAAGGCGCCTGTCCCGGAAACCTGTCCAAAAAGTAAAGATGGATGCGCTTCTTGTAAGCATCACCAGTAAAATATATGGCAAAAATAAAACCCTTTAGCGCTTTAGTCTATAACCAGAATAAGGTAGCAGATTTATCTCGGGTTACTTGCCCTCCGTATGACGTTATTTCCCAGAAACAGCAGGAATTTTACCATAAACAAAGCCCCTATAATTTAATCCATTTGCTTTTAGGCAAGGATATCCCGGATGATGATAAATACGCGCGCGCGGGAAGGATGTTTCAGGATTGGATAAAGCAGGATATCCTGACCAAAGATGCCAAACCCGCAATATATTTTTATAGCCAGGAATATAATATTCTAGGAGAAAAGAAGACCCGTTTTGGTTTTATCTCGCTTTTAGAGTTAGAGGATAAATCATCCCCCGTATTCAAGCATGAATATACCCGTTGCGAGCCCAAAGAAGACCGCTTTAAATTACTTTCTAAGGTGCATGCCAATTTAAGCCCGATTTTTGCCATATTCCCCGACAAGAAACGAGTTATCCGCCAGGTGTTTTCGTCTTATATAAAGAATTTGCCGTGCTCTATGCAGGTTGTTGACCCTGACAGCGTTAAGCATAAGATCTGGAGAGTGGACGAACCGGAATTATTAAAGAGCATACAATCTAAGATGCAGGACGAAGAAATATTTATTGCCGACGGGCACCATCGTTATGAAGTGGCCTGCCTTTATCGGGAGCACATGCGCAAGAAATTGGGTTCTTTGGACGGGGCCGAAGGGTTTAATTACCTGATGACTTATTTTACTAATACCGACGCGCGGGGGTTAAGTATTCTTCCTATTCATCGCTTTGTCCATCTGCCATCGGGGTTTAACTTTGAGTCCTTTAAAGAGCTTTTAAGAGAAAATTTTGATGTAGAAGAGGTTAAGGATTCTGCGCGTTTTACCTTTCTTATGCAGAAGGCCGCTATGAACGAGCAGGTCATCGGCATGTATATAGACAAGAAATTCTGGCTGTTGAGATTGAAAAATATTAAGATTTTAGATAAGGTAATTGCGGATAAGCCCAAAGAATATAGAAGGCTGGGGGTATGCATATTTAATTACCTTGTTTTAAATAAGGCCTTAGGCATGGATATAGAGGATAAAAGTAAAATAATCTTTCATCACGATGCGCAGGAATTGATGCGCAAGCTTGATAAAGAGCCAGGGGGAATAGTTTTTATTTTAAACCCTGCGAAGATGGAAGAGATCATCAATGTTGCCTTAAGAGGCGAAAGGATGCCTTCAAAATCAACCTATTTTTATCCAAAAGTACTTTCAGGTTTGGTGATCAATAAGTTTTAGGGTTATGAGGTAAATATGGCGCTATTTGGAAAACCAAAGTACACAATTGTGCGAGTGAAGAAGAAAGAGATCCCTGAGGGTCTTTGGACCAAGTGCGAAGAGTGTTCCCAGCCGCTTTACAATAAGACCTTAGAAGAAAATCTTAAAGTCTGCCCCAAATGTAATTTTCATTTTGTTTTAGGCGCTTATGAAAGAGTGAATCTTTTAATCGATAAGCCCACCTTTGAGGAATACGATAAAGATATGCTATCATCTGACCCTTTGGATTTTAAGGGGCCAAAGACATACAAGGAAAAACTCAAGCAGGATCAGGATGCAACCGGATTAAAAGATGCTGCTGTCACAGGGGAAGGGCTTTTGGATAATAGGAAAGTTGTTATCGCGGCAACAGATTCGCGTTTTATTATGGGCTCAATGGGCTCTGTGGTGGGAGAGAAAATAACCCGGGCTATAGAAAGCGCGACCAAAAAGAAGCTTCCAGTTATTATCGTTTCTGGTTCAGGCGGCGGGGCGAGGATGTATGAGGGGATGTTCAGCCTCATG
Organism: Candidatus Omnitrophota bacterium; assembly: GCA_025453395.1. Taxonomy (NCBI): domain Bacteria; kingdom Pseudomonadati; phylum Candidatus Omnitrophota; species Candidatus Omnitrophota bacterium. The sequence continues at coordinate 455,547 of JALOQK010000002.1, read as the reverse complement.
CAGATGGCAAAAACATCGGCTGCTCTTTCCTATCACCATAAAGCCAAATTATTGTTTATATCTGTTTTGACCAACCCTACTATGGCAGGAGTTATGGCTTCTTTTGCCGCCTTGGGGGATATTACGGTTGCTGAACCAAAGGCTTTGATCGGATTTACCGGCCCCAGGGTCATTGAGCAGACTATTCGCCAGAAACTTCCCCCAGGATTTCAACGTTCAGAATTTCTTTTAGAGCACGGCATGATTGATATGATTGTCAACCGTAAGGATATGAAACAGTCATTAAGCCGTCTGCTTGAATATTTTTGTTAATAATGAGGATGAAATGGCGCAGGTAAGCTTAAATAATATATCCAAAATCTATCCCAACGGCACCAGGGCCGTTGAGCGGATAAACTTAAGTATAGAGAATAAAGAGTTTATGATTATAGTGGGGCCTTCCGGCTGCGGCAAATCCACTACCTTAAGGATGATCGCCGGCCTGGAAGAAATAAGCGAAGGCAGTATTTATATCGGCGATAAAATGGTCAACGATGTGCCGGCAAAAGACCGGGATATCGCTATGGTTTTTCAGAATTACGCCCTTTATCCTCATATGACTGTTTTTGAGAATATGGCGTTTGGGCTGAAGTTAAGGCATTATCCCAAGCAGGAGATTATCCAGCGCGTAAATGATGCCGCGCAGATATTGGGCTTAAAACATCTTTTGGGCCGTAAGCCGCGCGAGCTTTCAGGCGGAGAGCGTCAACGTGTAGCTGTAGGCAGGGCGATTGTCAGAAAGCCGCTTGTTTTTCTTTTTGATGAACCCTTAAGCAACCTTGACGCGAAGCTTCGCGTTAATATGCGCACCGAAATACATAAATTGCATATTCGTTTACAGACTACGATTATTTACGTTACCCATGATCAGATTGAGGCCATGACTATGGGGGATAGGATCGCGGTTATGAAAGAAGGAGTGATCCAGCAGGTGGCTGATCCGATCACCATTTATGACCAGCCGAAAAATAAGTTCGTGGCAGGTTTTATCGGCTCCCCGCCAATGAATTTCATCAACGGAAAGATTATTAAGAAAGATGGAAAATTTTATTTTGACGAGGGGATTATTAAAGTCAAGATAGTGGAAGATATGTATAGTAGGATTATTGCTTACAGCGGAAAAGAGGTTGTGTTAGGAATAAGATCCGAAGATATCTATGACAAGCTTTTTGTTTCAGAGGCGCCTGCGGAGAATATTGTTAGGGTTACTTGTGAGGTAGTTGAGCCTATGGGCTCGGAAGTGTATTTGCACCTTAATACCGGAAAGCATACCTTTATCGCCCGGGTCGCCTCCCACAATCGGCCGCGGGTAAATCAGGACATAGATGTTGTTTTTGACATGAGCAAGGTGCATTTTTTTGCCAAAGACACCGAAGAGGCTATAGCCTAATCTTTTCTTGATTCTTTGCTAATCTTAGTGTTAAAATAAATCGTGCCCAAGAATAATAGCGCAGGTTTCTATAATTACCTTTTGCCGTTTGCCTATATCGGAATTCCGCTTGTTCTTTTCTCTCCGCTTAACAGCTCCTCTTTAAAAATCATATTTTTGTTTTACTTTATTATCGGCTTGATAGGCTATCTTTCCTTTATGGCCTACTTAAGCAATAAAGATAACTTTAAGCTTGCCATAAGCCGCAGCGAAGAAAAAATCAACCTTATTACCGCGCAAAACCGCCATTATCAGGCAATACGTTCTTCTCTAAAAGAAAAAATAGGCCGTTACAACCAGCTTAAAGAGATAGTGCAGGATATCAACCAGAGCCTGGATTTGGAAACCACTGCTAACTGTTTGACGGAAATCGCCTTTCATTTAATAGGAAATAGCAGGGGCAGCTGCATACTGTATCTTATAGATCAGAAGACGCAGAATCTGGCTATTTTCAAAACCAAGAAAGAAGACCGGCATCTGGTGATCAAGCAGAAACAGGGTGACATCTTTGATATTTGGGTATTAAGGCATATGACGCCTCTTTTGATTGGAGACGTTAAAAGTGATTTTCGTTTTGATGTTGAGGCGATAGAAAGCGAGAGGACAAGGGGTATATCTTCAGTTATCATCGCGCCGCTTATCGCCAATAACAGGTTTATAGGCGCGTTAAGGTTAGAAAGCTCCCAGCAGTCCTGTTTTTCACAAGATGATTTAAGATTTCTGGTTACTCTATCAGAGTTGGGGGCGGTAGCCTTAGAAAATAGCGAGTTGTTTGAGCATACTGAAGAGCTGGCTTTGCGTGATGGTTTAACGCAGCTTTACACCAAAGGGCATTTCTTGCAGTGTTTAAAAGAGGAATATGCCCGCTGTTTGGCTAAAAAACATGCCCTTTCGGTTATAATGCTTGATATAGATTATTTTAAGTCTTATAACGATAAATTTGGCCATACTGCCGGCGATATAGTTTTAAGAGAGCTGTCCAGATGCATTTTAGGGGTCTTAAAGGGCCATGACGCAGTGGCAAGCCGTTTTGGCGGAGAAGAGTTTTGTATTTTTATCCCTACTATGTCAAAACCGGAAGTTAAGCAGATAGCTGAGAAAATGCGCAAAGAAGTTGAGCAGATACAGATTGAGCTGCGCCGCAAAAAAACCAGTGTTACTGTTTCAATAGGGGCTGCGTGTTTTCCTGATGACGCTTCTAACGAAGAAGAGTTGATGTTGAAGGCGGACATGATGCTGTATAAGGCCAAAGATAAAGGCAGAAACAGGGTGGTTTGTTTATGAAAATAGCCGTACTTATATCGCTTATTTTATATTGTTTTTTCTATTTGAGGTTTTGGTTCAGGGAAAGATTATTCAAATTTTCTCTAAGCTCTAAGCAGATGCAGCAGCATTATCATGATCTATACGCTCAAAATAAAGAGCTTGAAGCGCAGGTCGCCTTGATAGAGAGGGATGCCTCTGATACCATGGAACTTTATACCATCACCAAAGAAATCAGTAAATATCTTGATGAGGATAAGCTTTTTATGGTCTTTCGCGAAGAGATTGAGCGCCACATAGATTTTCAGGACTGCAGGTTTGTCCGGCAGACGGCTAATCTAAAAGATGTCCTGGGGTATGAAGTTATCCCTTTTATCCTGCAAAAAGGCTCGCCTGCCGCAGGATATTTGCTGATCAAGGGTTTGTCTGAAAAAGACCGCGAGAAGTTTGATATATTAACGCATCAGTTCATGCTTGTTTTAAAACGCGCGTTTTTATACCTTAAGGTGCAGGAGTTGTCTATTGTTGATAGCCTAACCGGTATTTTTAACCGGCGTTATTATCTGGAAAGGTTTGCTCAAGAGTTGGAACGTTCATTAAGGTTTGGTTTGACATTCGCAATACTGATGATCGATGTGGACCACTTCAAGAATTGCAATGACCGTTACGGGCATTTGGTTGGGGATCAGATATTGCGGCATATCTGCAATTCCATAAAGGAGAACAGCCGTCAGGTTGATCTTTTGGGCCGTTTTGGCGGAGAGGAATTTATCCTGCTTCTTCCCCAAACCAAGATGGAAGAAGCCATCTTTGTGGCTGAACGTATAAGGCAGGCAATTGAACAGGGCATGGTTAAGGCCTATGATGAGACGCTAAAAGCCACCATAAGCATTGGTTTGTCTTTCTTCCCGGATCACGGCCGGACGCAGGAGGAACTAATTGATAAGGCGGATCAGGCGCTTTACAAAGCCAAACAGTCTGGGCGTAACCGAATATATGTTTGTCAGGGTTAATCAGCTATCAGCTATCAGTCATCAGCTAAAAGAAAAATAATAAATACTAAACAGGGTATTTCCTTATTGTATTTTTGTTTTTGCTGAAAGCTGAAGGCTGATGGCTGAAAGCTGATATATTGCTTGAAAAGCCCGCTGCTTTAGTATAGAATACTTTTCATTATCGCCATATATATACCGGAGGGACAAATTGAAGATCTTTATTGATACAGCTAACATTGAGGAAATAAAGCAGGCGCAAGAGCTGGGAGTTATTGACGGGGTTACTACTAATCCTACTCTTGTTGCCCGGGAGAATCGTCCGGCAATGCAGATTCTAAAAGAAATATGCGCCTGTGTTTCCGGGCCGGTAAGCGCTGAAGTTGTTGGCCTGACTACTGAAGAAATGCTCAAAGAAGCGCGCGTGCTGGCTAAGATCGCCCCGAACATCGTGGTAAAAATACCTCTTATCAAAGACGGCTTAAAGGCGGTCAAGATCTTGTCCGCAGAATCTATTAAGACCAATGTTACTTTATGTTTCTCTCCATCGCAGGCGCTTTTAACCGCTAAATGCAACGCTACCTATATATCGCCTTTTATCGGCAGGCTTGATGATATAAGTTTGGAAGGCATGGATCTGATCCGCGACATAAAACAGATTTATTCCAATTATGGGTTTAAAACGCAGATTATCGTTGCCTCAGTGCGCAATCCCATGCATGTGGTAAACGCCGCCAAAGAAGGGGCGGATATCGCAACTATCCCTTTTGCGGTAATTGAACAGTTGATCAAGCATCCGCTTACTGATATTGGAGTCAAACGTTTTCTGGAAGATTATAAAAAAATCCCCAAAAGTTAAACTCGTGAATAAAAAATATCTATTTCGCGCTTTCTTTATAAACTTATATTTTATAACTGCTTTTATTGGTTTTTCTTTCGCGCAAGAAGACATCCTGCCCTTGAAGCCTTCCGGAGTTAATATCAACGCCGATACCGTAGAATATTCTACTGACAATAGAAATGTTTTGGCCGTTGGCAATGTTAGGATTGTTTATAAAGGGACAAAGCTGTTTTGCCAGAAAATAAGCGTGGATACTCAAACCCGTGATGCTGTTGCCGAGGGTAAAGTGCGCTTAGAAGACGCGCAAGGTGTCATAGAAGCGCAAAAGATGACTTATAATCTTGATAGCGGCATCGGGGTTATCTATGATGCTGATTTTCGCGCCAATCCTTATTTTGGCAGGAGCCAGAAGATCAACCGCTTAAGCAGTGTCCAGATGCGCGCTTTGCGCACGTATCTGACTACCTGTAATTTTGACCATCCGCATTACCGTATCGCGGCAAAGAAAATGGATTTTCTTGTAGGTGAACGGGTTGAGACCAAGGATAATCTGTTTTTTTTCGGGCAAAAGGCGCAAATACCGATTTTATATCTGCCCAGTTTAACCCAGAGTTTAAAGGACCCGCTTATGCATGTGCAGGTCTCGCCGGGGATCAGGAAAAATTGGGGAGCTTATTTGTTGACCGCGTGGCGGCATGACTTAACTGCTAATGTTACGGGAAATCTTCTTTTGGATTACCGCCAGAAACTGGGGGTTGCCCCGGGGTACCTGGTTAATTTTGATTCTTTGGATTTTGGCAAGGGCGATTTTAAAGTTTACTATACGCATGAACGCGATAATTCAAATAGCATATCCGCAGCAGATTCTAATTCTTCCCATGAATTCGAGCGTTACCTTATACGTTACCGGCATAAGTGGGATATCACTGACCGCACAAGTATGTTCGCGCAGTATTTCAAAGAAAAAGATACGAAGCGTAAATTATACGGCGATAAGTATGATTTTCTGAAAGACTATTTTTACCGTGAATATGAAAAAGACGCGCAGCCGTCTACTTATTTTTCCCTGCGCCATGTGATGGATAATTCTTCACTGGATTTATTAGTGCAAAAAAGAATAAACGGCTGGTATTCAGATTTGGAAAAGCTGCCGGAGTTAAAATACACTAAAGTGAATACTCCCATATTCGCGGATAGCCCTGTATATTTTGAAAACTTAAGTTCCCTTGCTAACTATAACAAAAAAGTCCCTGATGCTAGCGTAACAGGCGGTTTCGCTTATTTGGATATGGCCAGATTTGATACCTACAACCAGATATCCGTTCCTTTTAGATTTTCCATTTTTAAGCTTGCCCCTTTTGTGGGCGAGCGGATTACCTATTATGATAAGGATGTTAATGGCTCTTCGGTTTCTCCGCGCTCTATATTTTATACCGGAACAGATATGAGCACTAAATTCTACCGGCTTTTTAACGTTAAGACTAATTTTTTGAAATTAGATATCAACGGTTTAAGGCATATTATTTCTCCCACAGTTTCTTATAATTTTAATTTTAAGCCTACTGTTAGCCAAAGCCGCCTTAAGCAGATAGATGAAATAGACGCCCTGAAGTTGAACAACAGCGCTTCTTTGGAGCTGTCTAATAAGCTGCAGACCAAGCGCGCCGGCAAAAGCGTGGATATAGCCGATTTGCGGGTAAGAAATACCTATACTTTCAGGTCTTCTAGCAATAAAGAAGGCGGGACATTGGGCGATTTTCTATTTGATCTGGATCTCTTGCCTTATTCTTGGGTTTCATTAAGCAATGAAACCACCCTGGCACGGGACCAGCATAAGCTTACCGATATAAACACAGATTTAAGTTTTAATTTTGCCCCGGAGCGAAGCATTGGAATCGGCCAGAGGTACCATAGAAAAGACAGCAAGGATTTAACTTTTAGCACGCAATGGAGGCTTACTCCTAAATGGAAATTCAGTGTTTATGAGCGTTTTGAATTCAGCAATACCGCCGCCACCGGCAGAGGATTGCGGGAGCAGGAGTATTCTATTATCAGGGATTTACATTGCTGGGAGACAGAGCTTATTTATAATACAACAAAAGGCAACGGCCAAAGTATCTGGATTGCTTTTAGGCTTAAGGCTTTTCCGGAAATGCAGTTTAATCTTGACCAGAGTTATCACCAGCCCAAAACAGGTTCCCAGTCATTAAACAATTAATTCGCTAGAGAAGGCAAGGTATGAATATAACAATTATTGGTTCAGGCTATGTAGGGTTAGTTACCGGAGCGTGTTTCGCGGAATTAGGCAATTGTGTGATTTGCGCGGATAATAACGCGCATAAGATAGCTTTGCTTAAAAAGGGCAAGATTCCTATTTATGAGCCGGGGTTAGAAGAGCTTATTTTGGCCAATGCGCGTAAAAAACGTTTAGTATTTACCTCTAACATAAAAGACGCGGTTAGGCGCTCCGAAGTTATATTTCTTGCGGTAGGCACGCCTTCTTTAGAAAATGGCGAAGCGGACCTAACCGGCATTGAAGATGTGGCCAGAAATATCGCGCGCAATATGGATGGTTATAAATTAGTAGTTGAAAAGTCAACTGTCCCTGTGGAAACTGGGCAGTGGGTAAAACACACTATTCAAACTTATGTTCGCAAAAAGATAAAATTTGACGTAGCTTCTAACCCGGAGTTTCTAAAAGAGGGGCAGGCGATCCATGATTTTATGCATCCGGATAGGATCGTTATCGGCGTAGAATCAAAGAAAGCGGAAAACATTTTATCTGGCCTTTATAAGCCGTTAAACGCCCCGATCGTAGTTACGGATATAAAGTCCGCGGAATTGATAAAGCACGCTTCCAATTCATTTTTAGCTGCCAAGATTTCTTTTATTAATGCTATTTCGCGTATCTGCGATAAAGTAGGCGCAGATGTTACTGAAGTTGCTTTAGGCATGGGCCTTGATAAAAGAATCGGCCAGGCATTTCTTAACGCCGGTATCGGCTACGGTGGGTCATGTTTTCCTAAGGACCTTGACGCTTTTTTAAGGATATCGGAAAAGCTGGGATATGATTTTGCTCTTTTAAGAGAGGTAAAGAATATCAATATAACTCAAAAAGATTTCTTTTTGGATAAAATAAAGCAGAAACTATGGATTGTCAAAGATAAAAATATCGGGGTTTTAGGCTTATCATTTAAACCGAATACTGATGACATCCGTAATTCTCCGGCAGTAGATATTATTAAGATGCTTCTTTTGGAAGGGGCCAAGATCAAAGTATATGATCCGTGCGTGGGAAGAAAACATTTGAGTAAACAATTAAAAGGCGTGGTTTTTGTTGATGATATTTATTCTGTAGCCAAGGCAAGCGACTGCCTGATCTTAGCTACTGAATGGCCGGAATTTAAAGAGCTTGATTTCAAGAGAATAAGAAAAATAATGAAAAGGCCGCTTATTGTGGATGGGCGCAATATCTATGATCCCCAGATAATCAAGCAGAATGGGTTTTCATATATAGGCATAGGAAGAGGAAAGCATGTTTGATTCATTTTCCAAGAGATTAAGTTTAAAAGAAGCGAAAATCGCGGTGGTGGGGCTTGGTTATGTGGGGCTTCCTTTGGCAATTGAATTTGCCAAGAATGGATTTTTTGTTTCTGGCGTTGAGCTTGATAAGGACCGCTTAGCCGGGATCAAAGAAAAAAGGTCCTATATTACGGATGTTACCACAGAGGAATTAAAAAGCGTCATAGGCACCGGGCGTTTTCATGGTTATGATAATTTCTCCGCAGTTAAGGATGCGGATGTAATACTTATCTGTGTCCCAACGCCCTTAAAAAATAAATATACCCCGGATATTTCTTATATCAAAAGCGCGGTTGGCCAGATTTCAAAGAATATTAAGAAGGGGGCTTTAGTTATTCTGGAAAGTACCACTTATCCCGGGACAACGCAAGAGGTGATTTTGCCTATTTTTAATAAGCAGGCTCTTGTGCATGATAGGGATTTCTTCCTTTGTTTTTCTCCTGAAAGAATAGACCCGGGTAACATTAAATACCCGCTTCCCAAGATCCCTAAGGTCATAGGCGGCTTAAGCGATACCGCAACTAAAATGGGCCAGCTTGTTTACTCCAATATTATTGAGCAGGTTGTTCCGGTTTCTTCCGCGCGCGTGGCAGAGACCGTAAAGCTTTTAGAAAATACTTTTCGCCTGATCAATATCGGCTTAATTGATGAAATCGCCATGATGGCGCATAAGATGAAGATGGATATCTGGGAGATTGTGGAGGCGGCGTCCACCAAGCCTTTTGGATTTATGCCTTTTTATCCGGGGCCGGGGGTGGGCGGACATTGTATTGGGAAGGATCCGTTATATTTGTATTGGAAAGCTAAGCACCACGGTTTTAGCTCGCGGTTCATTAAATTAGCGTCGGATGTAACCTCTAATATGCCTGATTATGTGGTTAGCCGCGCGGGGCATAGTTTAAAGGTTAAAGGTGTTAATATTGGGAAGGCGAATATTTTAGTTGTAGGCGTTACTTATAAAAAAGATATAAAGGACCTGCGTAAGTCTCCGTCCTTGGATATTATAGATAGCCTTAAGAAACATAAAGCCAAAGTTTCTTATTATGATCCCCTGATCCCGTATTTAAAAGTCAATAATATTGACCTTAAGTCTATAGAATTAACCAAGAGTAATTTATCTAGTTTTGATTGCGTTATCATTGGCACTGATCATTCCAATGTTGATTATAAATTCTTGCTGGAAAACAGCCGTTTTATTTTTGACGCGCGAAATGTGTATAAGGGCGTGAAGAGTGATAAGGTAGAGAGGCTATAGAAAGTAAAAAGTCAAAAGTAAAAAGGCAAAAGTAAAAATTACAAGGTAAAAGTAGGAAATAACCAATAACCAAATGTTAAATAACCAAATAATAACCAAAAACCAAACACCAAAAACCAAACTTGTTTGGTAAATTGGTAATTGATTATTGGGATTTGTTTGGTGTTTGAGATTTGGTGTTTGGTTATTTGATAATAAAAGGATATTTTCTAAATGTTTTTTAATAAGAAAGTACTGGTTACTGGTGGCGCCGGGTTTATCGGCTCGCACATTGTTGATGCGCTTGTAAAAAATAATTGCCAAGTGCGGGTTTTGGATAATTTCTCAAGCGGCAAGCTTGATAATTTGTCCGGGGTATCCGGTAAAGTTAAGATAATAAAAGGCGATATTTGCGATAGAGATACCTGCCGCAAGGCTGTTTCAGGGGTAGATGTGGTTTTTCATCAGGCGGCTTTGAGAAGCGTGCCTAAGTCCATGAAGAATCCTGATGTGTATAATAAGGTAAATATAGGCGGGATTCTTAATATGTTAGAGGCTTCACGGGAAAACAACGTGAAAGCGTTTGTTTTTGCCTCTTCAAGCTCTGTGTATGGCGATGTCAGCAAGTTTCCAGAGAAGGAATCTTTTTTCCCCGGGCCTATTTCGCCTTATGCATTAAGTAAGCTTGCAGGGGAATATTATTGCAAGATTTTTAGTTTGCATTATGGGGTGCCGGCGGTATCTTTACGCTATTTTAATGTTTTTGGGCCCCGGCAGTCGCTTGATGATGAATACGCGGTAGTAGTGCCAAAATTCATTGACTGTCTTTTGCGTGATAACGCTATGCCAATTTATGGCACCGGCAGGCAATCGCGGGATTTTACTTTTGTGGCCAATGCGGTCCAAGCTAATTTATTGGCCGCAAGTTGCGCCTTAAAGGGGAAAGTTAAATCCGGAGTTTTTAATGTGGCAGGGGGCAGGGATTATTCTGTTTTAGAGTTAGCCAGTATTCTTAATAAAATACTTGGCAAAAAGATAAAACCTGTATTTTTGCCCAAACGCCAAGGCGATGTTTTTCGCACTAAAGCAGATTTGACATTGAGCAAGAAGTTACTGGGTTTTAAGCCGCAAGTCAATTTCACGGAGGGGTTAAAAATAACGGTAGAATATTTTCAGCTATCAGCCGTCAGCCTTCAGCCGTCAGCTAAAAACAAAGACAATAATAAAAATGGAAATACAAAAGTTTAAAAAGCTACAAGTATGGTCTAAGGCAATGGATTTTATTGAACGGGTGTATTTAAAAACCAGTAAATTCCCGCAATCAGAATGTTATGGTTTGACTTCTCAAGTTAGAAGAGCGGCCGTGTCAATAGCGCTTAATATAGCTGAAGGCAGTGGTTCAGGTTCTGATTTAGAGTTTAAAAGGTTTCTTAATATTGCTTTACGTTCTTCTTATGAGAAGTTCACAATGCGATGAGCTTTCGGCAATGCTTTATGGTTTCATAAAGAGATTAAAGCTTTGCTGAAAGCTGATAGCTGAAAGCTGATAGCTGAAAATGCGTTATTCTAAAGTTCTTGTTACTGGCGGAGCGGGGTTTATCGGCTCGCATTTATGCGACCGTTTGCTTAAAGACGGTTGGCAGGTTATTTGTATGGATAATTTAATTACCGGTTCCTTGGATAATATAGAGGGGATTATCAAAAATAAACATTTTTGTTTTGTAAAACATGATGTTAGTAAGTACATATCTATAAAGGAAAAGGTGGATTTTGTCCTGCATTTTGCTTCTTGCGCATCTCCCGATGATTATCTAAAACACCCCATACAGACCTTAAAGGCCGGAGCTTTAGGCACGCATAATGCTTTAGGCGTGGCGATGAAAAACAAAGCCGGATTCTTATTGGCATCTACTTCTGAAGTTTACGGGGATCCATTAGTCCATCCTCAACCGGAAAGTTACTGGGGAAATGTAAATAGCGTGGGCATCCGCGGATGCTATGATGAGGCAAAACGTTTTGCCGAAGCAATGACTATGGCTTACCACAGAACGCACAAAGTAGATACAAGGATAATTCGTATTTTCAATACCTACGGCGAATTTATGAGAATTAATGATGGCAGGGTGGTCCCGAATTTTATTTATCAGGCGTTGAATAATAAACCTTTGACTGTGTATGGAAAGGGCGCGCAAACCCGCAGTTTCTGTTATGTTTCGGATTTGGTGGATGGGATTGTCCGCCTAATGGGGAAAAAGTTCCATGACCCGGTTAATTTAGGCAATCCCGGAGAGTTTACTATTATGGAATTGGCGGATTTGGTCCTTAAGATTACCAATTCTAAAAGCAAGATTATCTATAAGCCGCTTCCCCAAGATGACCCCAAACAAAGAAAACCCGATATCTCCCGCGCCAGGCGCCTGCTTGGTTGGCAGCCAAAAATCAAACTCCAAGAAGGCTTGGAAACAACCATCCACTGGTTTCAGTCTAATCCCTGATTTTATCTATTATTTCTTGCGCTGGCATGTGTCCCGGAGCAAGCTCAAGCGCTTTAAGGCAGCATTCTTTAGCTTTTTTAGTATTGCCTTCTTGGTAATAAAGCCTGCCCATATCCGCATATATTACTGCGTATTCAGGCTTTATTGCAATAAACTTTTCGTAAGCAGCAATTGCCTTATCCGGTATTCCTAATTTGTCATATGCTTGTCCCAGATTGTAATAAGCAAAAGTTAAATAGGGATTATAGTTTATGGCAATTTCTAGGGCGTTTATAGCTTCTTTGTATTGTTTATTTTCGATTAATGCCGCCGCCATATTGTTGTAGGCTTCGTTATATTTAGGATCAATAGCTATGGCTTTTTGGTAGGCAGCAATAGCTGCATTTATATCGCCTGTCTTATACAATACAAGGCCTAAGCCGTTATAGGCTTGTTTATAATTAGGTAAAATCTTTATTGCAGTATCCAATTCTAATATTGCTTCATTTGTTTTTCCATATAGAAAATATTGTTCGGCAAGATTTAGATGTGCCCTGGGGCTATTGGGTACTTTGGAAACAGTATCTATCCACAAATTTAAATCATTTTTCCAAACGATATTTCTTTCCCATGTTAAGCGGCCCATACTTATTATCCAGCAGTAAAACAAACAGGTTACCAGAGGCCTCTTTGGAAAATAAGAGAAAACAACTGCCATTAGGATGCAAAATCCAAGTGATGGGATATAGAGGAAACGCTCTGCAAAGATATTTCCCTGGGGGAAAATATTACTTACCGGCAGGATGGTTAATGCAAACCATGCGATGGCAAATGATAACAGCGCCTGTTTCTTACGCAAAAAAATAATTACGAATATGCAAAGTAAAATAATAAGCATTCCCGAGATAACATAGATATTCCAAATAGAGTTATTGGCTTTAAATAAATAATCTGCAGTCATGTTGTATGGGATAAAAAGAAGCCCTATGTAACGGGCGATAATCGCAGGTACAGTAAGAAATCTCCAATAGGGGGTATTCCCGGGGATAAAATTTGAAGACACTAGATTCCCATCGTTTGGTTTTATGCCAAAAAGATGAACGCGAAACATTAAATATGCTGCGAGTATCAAGAAGAAGATAAAATACGCTACAATGTTTTGTTTTTTGTTGTTTTCTTTCGGGATAAAAACATCCTTTATGAGAATAAGAAACGGTGTTATCACAGCCATTTCTTTGGTTAATAGCCCGGCAACAAAAGAAACAGCTCCAGTCACAAGTAATATTTTACGGCTGTTTCTTTGGTATAGAATATAACAGAGGAAAGTAAGAAGCATGAAAATAAAAGTCTGCAGGTCCACAATTGCAGCTATAAAAGAAACAGATTCTGTGTGAATTGGATGGACAGCAAAAATAAGGCTTGCGGTAAAAGATATTATTTCGTCGGATGTTAACAAAAGTAAGATTTTGAAAATTAACAAGGTTATTAGGCAATGTAAAAGGATGTTGATTAGGTGGTACCCAAAGGGATTTTTGCCCCAGAGAACGTATTGACTCATAAGATTGGCGGCAAAAAGCGGCCGGTAGTAAGCGGTGTCTAGTTTGTTAATGCCTACGTGCCAAAAATCATGCGTAAAGAAATCTTTTAAGTATTTAAAAGATTGCATGTATGGGTTTTGCACAAGTTGTACTTCGTCATCCCAGACAAAGTTGGCATTTAAAGTGTTTAGATATGGTAAAACAGCGCAGAGTATAATAATAAATATTAATGCTTTTTTTCGCATAAAATAATCCTTGCTAAGGTAATAATCCAGATTATTAAGAATAGAGCAGAAATAGATATTCCGATTCTAAAAGACAATGGTTTATATGTAAAAATGACCGTATGTTCTCCTTTTGGGAGGAAAACCGCGCGCAAAATGTAATCTACTGGGAATACTTTAGCGGGAATACCGTTTACTTGAGCTTGCCAGTTTGGGTTATAGTTGTCGCATAAAACAAGAATTCCCGGTTCATGGAGGCTTGCCTTTATAATGATTTTATCCGCATCGTAAGAAACAATTTCTGGAAGCGTTTCAGGGGAGAGGCTTTCCTTTAGCGTATTCATTTCGGGAATAGTTTTTTCTATGATCACCGTTTCTCTAAAATTAAACCCGGTAGTATTAAGCGCGTTTAAGATCTCTTCTGTAGTATCTTTGACAATTGCTTTATGCGCGATAAATGCCTTAGGTAGTTTATAATTTGTCTCAAATATGTTTAACGGACCCGATGAGTAAGTTTTAGTCAATCCTTTTAAATCCGGTTTAGAGCTTATGATGTATTTAAGGTTGACAAGAGCAAAAAGAGGTGGAAACTTTTGGATATTGTCTAGAGCAAGAGGTGAATCTAAATCCTGATTTTGAGTAAAATTAATAAAGCGGTTATAGTGCTTGGGAAGAAGAGTGTAATATCCCCCCATGCTGGGTATATTGCTAAGCATGCCGGAATTAAGATTTATTCCGTCTAGAACTAATATCCGGTTCTGTCCGGTATTCTTCTTTAAGAAATTAAACGCTTCTTGTGGAGCGCGTAAATCTCGGTAAGAGAAAACTTTGTAATATTTAGAGGAAAAAGCTAACAGATCAACAAGAATAAGAATACTAAAAAGGGTTTTTGTAAAGTATCTTGGTACGCTTTTGCGTAAGAGAAGAATTATCGCACTCAACGATAGTATACTTAATATAACGCTTCGGGTTAGACTTTCCTGAAAAATGTCTCTGCCCCAGATAAAATTGAAAAAGCAGTGGATGTTATCGCTAAAGGCGCTGGAGAGTTTCTCGTAAGTATTTAATATTCTCCACATCTCATGCCATGATGTGTATTTTAAACTTATGACAAGGAAAAAAGAAATAATCGCAACCATGGCGATAAAGATAATATAAAGCTTAGTTTTTACTTTGTGTACCGAATCTTCAGGTGTCTCAAGAAGTTTTTTACATCCAATGGATGCTAAAGTGGATAATGAGAACGCGGTTAAACAAAGGAATCTTCCTTGTGAGCGGAATATGTTTACACCTAAAAGGTATTTAAATATCTTGGAGTAAAAAGGCAAATACGGCCCCATGGCTAATATCAGGGATACAATAGAGATAATACCCATAATTCGGGCATGCCTATCTTTATTAGCAAAGGCAAAGAAAGTAAGAAAAAGAGGAAGCATACCTATATATATAGAGCTTTCCCATGGATTCCATTTGCCCCAGTATATTTCTTGGGGCCAGCCAAAGAACCCCGGAGAAAACAGGCCGGCGATATTCTCTGGAGGCATACTGAAAGAAAAATTCCACAAGTTGTTATCTATTCGCAGGGAGTCAGTTGATTGCTCTTTAAGAAGAAATATTTTAAAAGCAGCAATTCCTATTCCAAACGCAAGTGGTATGAGAAATACTCTTAAGAGCGCATTAAGTTTTCCGGACGTTTTTTCTTTAATAAGCAGGTTGATTGTGTAGATAAAAATTCCAAAAGCGGTTATAAAGCTAAATTGTATATGTCCTCCAATAATACTTATTGCCCATACCAATGTCAACAGTAAATAATAAATAGCTTTTCTATTTGTGATTGATTTCTCGGTTAATAAAAATAAACAGGGTAACCATGCTAAATTGATAAGTACTGATAAGTGGCCAGCAAAGATGCGGGTAATGAAAATAGAGGAAAGTGAGAAAATAAGCGCCCCAATAAAAGCAGAGAAGTCTTCCTTTGTGATTTTCTTAAGGAAGAAAAACATAAATAAGGCCCCAAGAAATAAATGGGCCATTATTAACAGGTTTATGGCTGTGGGGATATTTAAAAAAAGATGTACTATATTAAGTGGGTAGAAGGCGCAGTCTACAGCAGCTGGGATGCCAGAAAATAAATAGGGGTTCCATTGCGTGATAATGCCTTTTAAGAGGTAGCTAAATTGCAGGCTGCGTAAGGGGATCTCTAATTCAGCTACATCATGATTAGCTATGCCAATAACAAAATCAGGTTTCCCAGAGAGAATAACGGCAAAAGGTGCAATTGTAATTATGAAAATACTTAGCAGATAAAAGAGAGTTGCTCGGTTTTTCATTCCGGTTAGTTTAGCATATCGCGATAAATATGTAAACCTATTTCAGATTATTGCGTATAAAGTAGACGCTCTTGACAGGTTTATTTATAAATGTAATAATAACTACATATTAAAAAGGAGGGATAGTGAGATTTCGCGGTTTTACCTTAGTAGAGATTATGGTTGTGGTTGCTATCATTGCCTTATTAGCTACGATTTCCATACCTTCTTTATTAAGGACCAGGCTTATGGCTAATGAATCTAAGGCTATTTCTGGTTTAAGATCAATCGCTACGGGTGCGGAATCCTACAGAGCAGCGCAGGTTTCTCCTTCATATCCTGCGGCATTGACTGATTTAATAGGAAGCGTTCCTCCCTTTGTTACCGGTTTTACAAGCGCTACTAAATCCGGTTATGTTTTTGATGTTGCTTGTGGGAGTGATCCGGTAAATACATTTAGCGCTACTGCTAGACCGGATGCCTATGGGATAACCGGCATCAGGTATTTTTGTATTGATCATACCGGAATTATGAGAGGCGCTACCGCTAGCGTTTTTACAGCTGGGACAACTTGCACAAATACTGCTAAGCAATTAGGCCAGTAAGGAACATTAAAAGATTTCTTTGAAAATGGCCTTTTTTTGTGCTATATTTTAAATAAGAGGTTTAGCATCCTTATTGAAAAGGGCAAACTAACAGTAATGTTAGGGCGCAAAGCGACAGCTCCGATGTCCACAGTCGGAGGGCTGCGTTGCCAAAAAAGTGCTTAAATATTTAAATAATTTTGCGCCCTAAAATCAAGTGTTTAGGGCGTTTTTATTTATCCCGACGCCCTAGCCGAATTAGGTGAATGTTAGGGGTCGGGATTCCGCCATAAGATTTGAATAGGAAGGGCTTCATATTTTTTACTTGACAAAAAGAAAGGGGGTGAGATAATTATTTTAAGGTGGACAACGGGCGCTAAGGGTAATTGGCTCTTAAGGTTACAATAAGAGAAATCATTATAGTAAAGAATAGTAACCGGAAAGAGGGGATTACCTTCCAAAGAGCGCGAAACAAAAAGGTTGTTAATTATACCTTAGGAAGGGGGATTTCACATGAACAGAAAAGGTTTTACGCTTGTGGAAATCATGATTGTTGTCGCTATCATAGCCTTATTGGCAACAATCGCTATACCGGGTTTGTTAAGAACTAGGTTAACTGCTAATGAATCAAACGCTATTGCTGGTTTAAGGGCAGTGGCGACAGCCGCAGAGACCTATCGTACAGCACAGGTTTCTCCTGTATATCCGCCAAACCTTGCTGCTTTGACAGGGGCAAACCCAGCTTTTATTACTGGTTTTGTCGGCACAACTAAGAACGGATATGTGTATGCTGTTACAGCAGGAACGGATGCTATCAATACTTTTACTGCGACTGCTGATCCGAGTACTCCGGGTACAACTGGTAACAGGTATTTCTGTATTGATCACACCGGGATTATGAGAGGTTCTACTGCTGGTGCTGTGGCTACGACTGGAGATGTATGTTCCACCGCTGCTGCACAGGTAGGGCAATAGCAATTAGTTTGTTCAGGTAATACGAAATAGGCGAAGATACATAAAGTGTCTTCGCCTTATTTCTAAGAAAGGTATAATGGTGGATAATAAGAAAGCGCAAAGTTTAGTGGCAATAATGATAGTTGTGGCAGTAATTGCTCTTTTCTTGCGTATTTTTATCGGGCAGTTTTTGGAGTCGATGCTGACTCAGAATGAATCAGAGGCTTTATCATCTTTAAAATTAGTGTCCGCGGCGCTGGAGAATTATGCCAAAGACCATTTAGGCGCCTATCCAGAGTCTTTGGATATGCTTTTAAAGGCACAACCGCCATATTTAGATAAAGATTATTCGGCGCAGGGCGCGCTTAGGGGGTATCTGTTGGAATGCCCGCGCACAGATCCTACAGGCTATAGTTGTGTTAGTGCTCCGGCACGCTGTAATTTTACCGGTAGAAAAAAATACGCAGTTACTACGGCAGGAGTTTTTAGTCAGGAAAATTGTTTTAAGGCTGGGAAATAAAGAGGGCGTATGCGCTTGAAGAATAAAAATGGATTTACTTTAATTGAGACTATGCTAAGCGGATTTTTGCTGGCCTTTGTTTTAAGCGGCATGCTTTTACTTTATGTCAATTTTATGACTTTGGGGGATTTAATCCGGCAGATCACTTTGGCAAGTAACGCTGCTCAAGCCCAGTTGGAAAGCTTAAAGAATATGGATTTTAATAATGTTGTTACTGACACGGATGGTTTTAGTGTTGCGGGTTTTCCAGCTGGTACCGCGCGTGGAGCCGTAGAGGTTGTTGCCACAGAATACGCGGATTTAAAAGAAGTAAGAATTACCGTATCTTTTGTTTCAAAGGGCGGAAGAATCATTGGAGAAGATACTAATCTTGACGGACAGTGGCAGTCCAGCGAAGATACTAATGGCAACGGGTTTTTAGATTCTCCGGTTGAGATAATTACTTTTGTGTCCAGGTAGCACAAGGAGAGAAATGAACAAGAAGAGTTTTACTTTGGTTGAGTTAGTGATTTCTTTAGCGGTATTTCTGGTTTTATTTACTGCGGTTCTTGCGTTGTTGACGAATTCCAATAATAGTTGGAAACGCCAGCAGGGGAATTTAACTTCTCAAGCTCAAGCGCGCAAACTCACCAATGAGGTTGGCCGTATTTTACGCCAAGCTAACGCTCAATGGCTGATAGGGGGCGTTACTTATTCTGCTGTAATTAGCGATTCTAACCAAAGGATTGATTTTTACGCCCCTGTTTTTAATGGTTCAGGCGCAATAACCCAGTTGAATAAAATTACTTTTAAGCTTGACCCCACGGATACTACCAGGTTGTTAAAAAAGGAAGGCAGTAACCCTGCGGTAATCGTGGCTAATGGCGTTTCCAGCATAAGTTTTAACGGCGGCTGCGCAAATTGCACTTCATATACTTGTACTACGGTTGATGTAACTTGTCCTGTGGTAAAGTTAAGCGTAACTACTCATAACCAGAATGATTTTTCTTTAGATTCCGAAGTTACTTTACGCAATCGCAATTCTAATCTTGATTCAAGTGTAAGCGTATCTGAACCTCCAGCGGGAGAGTTTTAGAAAGTGAGGGGTGGCTGATGAATAACAATAGAGGAATGGTTTTAGCTGTTTCTTTGATGGTTATGGCGGTGCTTCTTATTGTCGTAGGAGCTTATTTTAGCGGTGTTTTTACTGAGAAACGCTCCGCGGACAGGAATTTATATACTATTCAGGCGTTAAGCCTTGCCGAGGCTGGAGCAAATCATGCCGTAAGCGAATTGCGCCGGCGCATCCGAATTGATATAAACTCCCGCATAGCAAAAGTTACTACTTCGTCAACCTTTAGCGCTTATGCCACAAACCCTTTAGGGGTTTTATCCGCTTTCGCCTATCCTAATGCCGGGACGCCTTTCTCGGTGAATTCCGGGGTTGCGACTTTAACTATCGCGAATTCTTCTTTGGACGGCATTATTCAAGGAAATTATTCCGCGGTTATTTCAGTCCAGGCTAATGGCGCGCCTACTATTAACGCTACTCTGGATATATTTGAATTTCCTTATAAATATTCTGTTATTTCGCAAGGCAATATTACAAATACTAATCCGTCAGTTACCAGGCAGGTTATGCTTTCGGAAGGAGAATTTAAGATAACCATCCGCCGCGATAACTTCGCTAAATTCGCGCTTTTTACTTCGCATCACTCTACTCCTTCAGGCACAACTGTCTGGTTTACCGCGGATACAAATTTCAACGGGCCTGTTTCTACTAATGACCGTTTTAGTTTTGCCAATGATCCCAGCGCTACCTTCTCGGAATTAGTTACCCAACACCAGACTAAGGCGCAGTTTTATAATCTGGGAAACCCCGTATCAAAAGACGCGGATTATAATTCGGTTATGGTTGCCGGCGTGGATGTCATGCGGGATAAGCCTATTTTTAATGCAGGATTTACGCGGGGATTCGGGATAATTAATCTATCGCCTTCAATTACTCAAACCCAACTTAAGACTCAAGCCTTAGGCGGAATGCCTGATAATACTAACGGGATATTTGTCCCCAATAACGGCACAGCGGTTACCGGAGGAATTTATGTGCGGGGCAACCAGGGGCAAAGCAATGACAATCCTACAATTGTTATGTCGGTTGGAGCGGCCGGCCCGGTTTATACTATTACCCGTTCCGGCACCACTAAGGTAATTACTTTGAATTATACGGCCAATACCACAACCGTTGTTGACGGCAGTAATACTAAAGTTTATACCGGAATACCCGATGGGGTAAGCCATGAGGGCGTGCTCATCTATGTGAATGATGATATCGCCAGCCTTGCCGGGGTAGTAGAGGGCAATACCAAGGTTACTGTTTCAAGCGAGCGTGACATCAACATTACCAATAATATTACTTACCAGAATTATAATACTACTCCTACTTTAAATGCTACCGGGTATAACAATGTTTTAGGGATACTTTCCTGGGGAGGGGATGTGATTATCGCCAAGACTGCGCCTAATAATTTAGTGATGCACGGGGTAGTCATGGCGCATAATGGGATATTTACGGTTGATGATTATAATAAGGGCTCTCCCCGCGGCAATGTTACCTTATTAGGCGGCACAATTACGGATTTCTATGGGGCATTCGGCACCTTTAGCCAGGGTTCAGGCCAGTTGACTGGCTATGGCAGGAATTTTATCTATGACGCGCGCATGTTGAACGGCACAACCCCGCCCTATTTTCCGTATATGACCAATTTCGCGGTTTTTGATGATGGGAAATTGGATAGCCGGTTAACATGGCACGACATGGGGATTTAAAAGTAAAAAGTCAAAAGTCAAAATTAAAGAATACGCTAGAAAATTGTTGTAGCAAATCCTTTAAAATATAGTATAATATTATATCAAATACTTTAGGAGGAAGTTTGAAGAAGCAGATTATAATATTTGCGGCTGGAATTGTGGTTATATATTTAGTAACGGTAGCGATAATAGGTTGGTTTAATCAAGGCCCCCAGAAATCCTCCCCAGTTTCTAATAAAAATGTAACTGTTATTGAGCAAACGCAAAATAGTGTCCCTGCCAATAGGCAGCGGATTATCTATAAAGATAAAAAGAAAGATGCGGATTCCCAGGCCGTTGTTCAAGAACCTCCTGTTATGGGGCCGCTGGTTAATTAAGCACCTAATTCTTTATGGCAGAACTTAATGTCTTGGATTTAAAAAAAATTTTTATCAAGCCCCGAATATCTATTGGTTTGGACTCGGGAACCAGTTTCGTTAAGCTGGTAAAGTTTTCTTTCAAGAATAATCTGTTAGAGCTATGCGGTTTTGATAATGTTCCCGTAAGAGCAGACCCACAGGAAACCCTAAAACCCATTTTTCATTTTTTTAATGATACAAAATTCGTTAATCTTTCTCTTTGCGGCTCATCTACTACGGTGCGCTATGTAACCCTGCCCAAAATGACCGAAGATGAATTGCGTAAATCCATAAAATTTGAAGCCCAGAAGTATATACCGTTTCCGGCGCAAGAGGTAAATCTTGACGCGGCGATACTGAAAAATGATACTGCCAATAACAATATGTTTGTGGCGGTGGCGGCTTCCAAGAAAGATTATACAAGCCAGCGCGTAAAATTAGCCACCGAGAATAATTTAATCCCAAGCTTTATGGACCACGATGCTTTGGCCGTAGTAAACGCTTTTATTTTTAATGAGGTTAAAGCAGAAAAAAGCAATCTTCCTAAGACTGTGGCCCTTTTAAACATCGGGGCGTCTTATTCTACCTTAAGCATACTAGAGGAAGGTGTTCCTGTATTAAGCCGTGATATCTCCATTGCCGGGAATAATTTTACCCATAGGATCGCAGAAAATCTTTCGCTTGATTTTTCATCTGCTGAAAAAATAAAAGTTTCCCCGCCGGATGATAAGATAGAGCAGATAAAACTTGCCGTTGAGCCTGTTTTGGCTAGCCTGGCCACGGAAATCAGGGTTTCTTTTGATTACTATGAGAGCCAAAGCGCGTTAAATGTTGAAAAAATATTCTTAAGCGGCGGCACCGCTTTATTAGAGGGGTTGCCGCAATCGTTATCGGGCTTGTTGGATATTGAGATATCAGGCTGGGATCCTTTAAAGCGGATACTTATTGCCGACGGTTTAGATGCAAAAAAGTTAAAATCTTTGTCTGGCCAATTGGCTGTGGCAGTAGGCTTGGCATTGCGCGGATAAAAATATGATAGAAATTGATTTGCTTCCGGAAGAATTAAAGCTTAATAGAAAGAAAAGCCTGCTTAATATCCAGTCTTTTCTGTATATAATCCCGCTTATCATCGGGATACTTATTTTTGTGCACGTTATTTTCTTTTGCGTGCAGATTTTTATAAGCGGGAATTTATTCACCCTGCAGAATAAATGGAAGATGCTGGAAAAAGACAGGAAATCTTATGAAGACTTCAAGAAAGAATTTGATTCAAAAAATATGGATACAAATGCGCTTCAGGCGGTAGCCGGTAAATACTCGCTTTGGGCGGGAAAGCTTGACCGTCTGGGGTTAAGTTTGCCATCCGGGGTATGGTTTACGGATATATCTGTTTCGCAAGATACATTTATCCTTAAGGCTTCGGTTGTTTCTCTGGACAAGGATGAAGTTTCTCTTATCAATGAATTTTTAACAAAGATCAAAGAGGACGCCGATTTTATGAGCGCTTTTACGAATATTGAGCTTGGCGCTATGCAGCGCAGGCAAATATCCAGTTATGATATCGTGGATTTTACGATTTCAGGGAAACTTAAATGACATATAAGGATATAACGGAGAAATATTTTAATCGCATAAATTCTGATATGCAGAAATTGGCGCTTATCGGGATTATTTGCCTTGTGATATTGGTTGTTGATTATCAATTTCTTCTTTCCGCGCAGTTTAGGTCAATCGCGGATGCAAAGAATAAGATAAGTCAGGCTAAATCCGACATTGTGAAGCTGGAGGCGGACATAAGACTTATGCAGGAGTTTAAGAAAAAAGCTCAAACTCCCCAGAAAACACAAAGATTGATCACTGAAGAAGACGTACCAGCTGTTTTAAAAGATATTTCAGACGTGGCGAATAAATATCAGCTTCGGGTTATGCAGATACGCACTTCCCGGGAAGCTTATAATCCAAAGAGTAAAAGCACTATTTTAGGGGTAATGATAAGCCTGGATATTTTTGGCTCGTATTATAATTTTATGCGTTTTCTCTCGGACATGGAGAGCAAGGATATCTTTTTAAGGCTCAATGATATATCAATCCAGTCAGTAGAGGCAACGCCATTGATCCAAAACATTAAACTTAGCTTTAAGACATATATAAAGATTTAGGACTATGAGAAAACACATCGGTTTATATTTTTGTTTGTTTTGTTTTTTGGCTTTTTATTCTGTAGCTGTGTTAGCCGAAGAACAAAAACAGAACGCGATTCCTGCAGAGCAAAAACCGAATACGCCTCCTGTTAAAGATAGGCGTAATCCCTTTATTCCGCTTGTGACAAAGGACGGGAAATTCGTTAATTTAGAGCAAAACGGCAGCAGGAAGCAACAGGATATTTTTGTCCTTGAGGGGATAAGCTACGACCCCAGAGGAGTTTCTTACGCTCTGATCGGAGGGGCGGTTGTGCAAATCGGCGATTTTGTTGAAGATTATCAGGTTTTAAAAATAGAGCAGGATAAAATTGTCCTAATCAAAGACGGGCAAACCACGGAAATTATCTATAAGAAGGGGGAAGAATGAAAAAGTTTAAATTGTGCAAAGCAAGTTCTTTGTCGCGGGCAGCCATGGCTTTTTTCTTGGCAGCTTCTTACCCGTTTGGGTTTTCGTTTGCCCAAAGCAACCCTCCTTTGCAAGTGGAATCTATCGAAAAGAAGGCGTTGGATACCTCGGAACTTGTGACGTTGGATTTTACCGACGCGGATATCAATAATGTGCTTAAGATAATCGCTTTAAAAGCCGGCACAAATATTGTTTCTACTCCTGATGTTATCGGAAATATCAGCATTAGGCTGGTGGATGTGCCGTGGGAAAAAGCCTTGGATGTAATCTTAAAGACTTATGGTTATGCCTATCAAAGGCAGGGCAATATAATTCTGGTTACAAAATTGGAAAATATTTCTAAGATTCAGGCTGATGAGCCATTAAGGACCGAGGTCTTTAATTTAAAATACCTTGATGCCCAAGACGCGCAGAAGGTGCTTATCCCGATGTTGTCTCCCAGGGGCAGGATCTCAATTTTTTATACCAAAGGATCTAAGGGGTGGCAATTCGGCTCATTTAAAATTGGCCGTGAAACAGTTGGCGGCGAAGGCCTAAAGCGTGAGGGCGAGGCAGGGACAAGCCAGGAAACTATCGCGGTTGAGCGTAACGCTGCCGGAGGGATTATCCCGACTAAAGTTGACCTGCCGCAGTCTATCAAATCAAAAACACTTGTTATTACAGATACCTCTAGTTCGGTTGATAATATCAGGGAATTCTTGGCCAAGATTGACAATAAGCCAAAACAGGTTTTGATTGAGGCCAAGATTATGGAAGTGCAAAAAGACAAACTTAAAGATTTAGGGCTTGACTGGGGCACGGGCACCACCGGCGCTAGTTCTGCTTCTCCGGGAGAGGTAGATGTAAATGCTAAAAATTCTATGACTATTGCCGGAAGAAGTTCCGCGGCGACCCTTACTCCCAGTATCTTTTCTCCGTCTACAACAATTTCCAGTCTTAGCAATCCTTATTCCGCGGGGCTTGATGTTATTTTTAAGAAGTTAACCGGAACAGAGTTTCAACTTATCGTGCATGCCTTAGAAGATGATGCCGCCACCAATACTTTGTCTAGCCCCCGGATTATGACACTGGATAATCAGGAGGCCTCTATTTTGGTAGGGTATCATACGCCTATCTTAAGTTCCACCGTAACTGCCGGGACATCAGGCGAGGGCGCAACCCAAACCCAGACCTTGGATTATTATCAGGAAATTGGCATCAGGCTTAATGTAGTCCCGCAGGTGGGGGATGCTGGGTATATAAATATGCTTATACATCCCAGTATCACTTCTTCTTCCAGTAATGTCTCTGCTACTTCTATTTCCGGTAATTGGCAGAGTACAGTTAATTATCCCGTTATCGATGTTCGGGAAGCGCAGACTCAGATTATGGTTAAGAACGGAGAAACTGTAGTAATAGGCGGGCTTCTCAAGGATGTTAAGTCCAAAGAAACCATAGGGGTTCCTTTTTTAAACAAGCTTCCCTTTATAGGAAAGCTATTCCAGAGAGAAACCAATGATACCGGAAAAGTGGACCTCTTGATTTTTATTACCGCGCGCGTAATTGATGATGCGGACTATCCGGCGGAAAAGATTGCCCAGCTCCAGGATGAATTATGGAACGGGAAAAAAGAACAACAGCAGGAAGAAATGCAGAAGGCGCTACGGCAGGCAGCGCGAAAAGAAAAAGTTTTAAATAAGAAAAAGGCAGTAAATCAATAAACCTAATTTATGTTTAAGATAAATTTTATATTTGCCAAGAAAGGGGTGCTTAAATATATTTCGCATTTGGATCTTATGCGCCTGTTCGCTAGGGGTTTGCGTCGAACGGGGCTACTTTTAAAAATGACAGAGGGGTATAGCCCGCATATAAAGCTAAGTTTAAAGAGGGCTTTGAAATTAGGCTTAGAAAGTGAAAACGAAGAAGCAACTGTTATGCTGCGTCAGGTTGTTTCCCCGGAAGATTTTTGTTCTCTTCTTCAAAAGGCCTTGCCTGAAGGAATTGTCATTAAATCCGCCGCGAATAGTTTTTAGGCCAAGAATAAATTATGCCAAAAGAAATATTGATTAATGTTGAGCCAAGAGAAAAAAGAGTAGCTATTGTTGCTGACGGCCAGCTTGAAGAATATTATATGGAGCGGCCCGGCGATAAGACTATCGTGGGCAATATTTATAAAGGGGTTATTGACGCGGTTGTGCCGGCAGTGGGGGCGGCCTTTGTGGATATTGGTTTACCTAAAAAAGGATTCTTGTACCTTTCTGAAATAAACGAGGCCTTTGAATTCTCCGATAACAATTCTTTTAAACAGCAAAAACAGATCAAGAAGGGGCAGGAAGTCTTAGTGCAGGTGGTTAAAGAGTCGTTTGGCACTAAGGGCCCGCGGTTATCCTGCCATATCGGCATTGCCGGCAGATACATAGTTCTTATGCCTGGCCAAGGGCAGATCGGCATTTCAAGAAGAATTGAAGATGATAAGGAGCGCCGCAGGCTCAAAGACATCCTGCAGGAGCAGAAGTTACCCAAAGATGTCGGTTTTATTGTGCGCACCGCCGCGGTTGGCAAATCCAAGCAGGAATTAGCCCGCGACGCGCAGTTTCTTTTAAAGCTTTGGTCCAGGATTGAGAAAATTATTAATTCTCAAAAAGCCCCGTCTTTAGTTTACGAGGAGTATGATCTGGTTTTTCGGGCCATCAGGGATTCGTTCACTGATGATGTCTCTTCGCTTATTGTGGATTCTAAGCCGGAATTCTTCAGGATAATCCGCTTTATGAAGACTTTCATGAGCTATCTTATCCGCAAGGTCCATCTGTATAAAAATCAGGATTTATTCGGAGAAAAAGATGTAGAGCGGCAGATCAACCGCATATTTGAATCCAGGGTTTACCTTAAATCTAAGGCCTATCTTATTATTGAGCCCACAGAGGGCTTGGTAGTTATTGATGTTAATTCCGGCGGGTTTACAAAGAATATCGGCCAGGAAGAGACTGCCTTTAGGGTTAATTGCGACGCGGCCGTGGAAGTTGCCAGGCAGCTGCGTTTAAGGGATTTAGGAGGCATTATTGTCATTGATTTCATTGATATGGAAAAGGAAGACCACAGAAGAAAAGTGCTTGTGGCTTTAAAAAACGCTTTAAGCGGTGACCGCGCTAAATATGATATTTTAGGGATATCTAAATTCGGGGTGGTGGAAATGACCCGCGAGAGGGTGCATAATACCGCTCAAGCTTTGTCTTTTCAGGCCTGCCCTTACTGTAAAGGCAGGGGCAAGATTAAATCCGCTCCAACCACCTCTATCTACGCCTTAAAAGAGCTTAGGCGTTATCTTGCTAATACAAAAGATGTCAAAGAAGTGGATTTGGCGCTTAACCCGGAGGTTACCAACGAGCTTTTAAAGAATCGTGAAGACGTGCGTTTCTTAGAAAAGAAGTTCCATGTTAAGATTAACCTTGTTTCTAATCCCTCCTTGCACTTAGAAGATACCAAGATTTCCTCTTGACCCGAAGCCCGCTATAATATATAATATCTTGTTTCAATATCTAATCTCGAGGGGTATTTGTAACTTCATTTAACCTTATTTAACTTAAATAAAGGAGAGTACGCAAATGTATGCTGTTATTGAAGTTGGCTCAAAACAATACTTGGTGAAAAAAGGCGATACCCTTGAAGTGGAAAGGCAGGGGGTTGCTTCAGGTCAGGTTTATAGCTTAGACAAGGTCCTTTTATTGTCAAACGAGGATAAAATTGAGGTTGGGACTCCTTATGTCAAAGGGGCAACGGTTAAAGCGAAAGTTTTAAAAGAGGTCAAAACCGACAAGGCGATATCTTTTAAATACCGCCGCAGAAAATCTTCGCATTGGAAAAAAGCTCATCGTCAGAAGCTGTCTCTTATTGAAGTAGAAGAGATCAAAGCGTAAGAAAAGACGATGTTTGTTGATAGCGTTAAAATTCAGGTTAAAGCCGGTGACGGCGGAAGAGGCTGTAATAGTATCTACCGCGATAAATACACCCGCGAAGGGGTTCCCGACGGAGGCGGCGGCGGTAATGGCGCGGACATAATTATCCGCACCGATAGAAACCTGCAGACCCTGCTTGATTTTAAATATAAAAGGCAATTTATAGGGGCCCATGGCCAGCATGGCTCTGGAAATGACAAGAGGGGCAGGGATGCCGCGCCGGTAATTATCCGTGTGCCTGTTGGCACAGTGGTTAAGGATGCTAATACAGGCTTGGTTTTGCGCGATTTAAGCCTGCCAAACCAGGATTTAATTGTTGCCAAAGGCGGCAAAGGCGGTTTAGGCAATCATCACAGGCATGAAGCCAGCCCCGGAGAAATAACTCAAAGCCGGGAACTGACTTTAGAATTAAAGTTAATCGCTGATGTAGGCCTGGTAGGTTTTCCCAACGCCGGTAAATCTACTCTTATTTGCGCTATTTCCCGGGCAAATTCCAAGATCGGGGCGTATCACTTCACAACTAAGTCGCCTGTTTTAGGGGTGGTTAATTTTAAGGATAAAAATTTTATTGTTGCGGATATTCCGGGTTTGATCCAGGGCTCTTCAGAGGGCAGGGGCCTGGGAGACCAATTCTTAAGGCATGTAGAGCGCACCCGGATATTGGTGCATATAATAGATATGTCAGGCGTTGAGGGCCGCGATCCGTTAGACGATTATAAGATTATAAACGCGGAATTAAAAAGCTATAACAAGCAGTTAGGTAAAAAACCGCAGATTGTTGTTGCCAACAAAATGGATTTGCCATCTTCGCGTGAGAATTTAGCGTCTTTTAAAAAGAAGCTGAAGAAGAAAGTTTATCCTATTTCAGCTTTACAAAAAGATGGCCTGGAGGAGTTTCTTGAAGCAATCTCAAAGCAATTATAAGCGCATTGTAGTAAAAATCGGCTCAAGCCTTATGTATTCTAAGGATAATAAGCTTGATGTTGCGCGGATCCATGCTGTCTCGCGTCAAGTAGCTGAGCTTTTAAAAGATAAAAAAGAAGTTATTATTGTTTCTTCTGGAGCTATTGCCATGGGTATGGGAGTGCTAAAGCTTGATAGCCGTCCAAGACAGTTGCATATTTTACAAGCCTGCGCTGCCATAGGTCAGAATAAGCTGATGAATTTTTATAGCCAGTATTTCAAGAAATACTCGCTTGTTTGCGCGCAGGTGCTTCTTACCTGGGATGATGTTAGCCAGCGTGAACGTTATCTGAATGCCAAGAATACCCTTTTAAGCTTGCTAAAATTAGGGGTTGTGCCGGTTATTAATGAAAATGACACTGTGGCAACCGATGAAATTAAATTTGGCGATAATGACCGCTTATCCAGCTTGGTCGCCGGATTAGTCGGGGCAGACCTGTTAGTCATTCTTTCTGACGTGGACGGCTTGTTAGATAAAGATAAAAAGACGGTAGTTGGTTTAGTAGAAGAAATTACGCCTTCTGTGCGCGCGTTGGCTTGTCCTACGAATAAATCCCGCTGTGTTGGAGGTATGGTCACTAAGCTTGATGCGGCGGGTATCTGCGTGGATTCAGGGATACCGTGTGTTATCACTAACGGCAGGAAGAATGATTCTATTTTGAATGCCTTAAAAGCCCAAGGGACATTCTTCGCGCCTAAAAAAGATTTTTTTGCCGCAAGAAAACATTGGCTTGCCTTTAGCGCCAAGCCGCAAGGAAAGATTATTGTTGATGACGGGGCAAAACAGGCGCTTTTAAATAATAAAAGCCTTCTTGCGGTAGGTGTTTTATCTTGCGCGGGAGATTTCAAGCCGGATGATATTGTTTCTATCATGGACAGCGCAGGCGGACAACTTGCGAAAGGGAAGACATCTGTTTCTTCAATTGATTTATGCCAGGTAAAGGGCAAGCGTTTTAACCGTGAAGTGGTCCATCGGGATAATCTGGTTATTACCCAAGGGGAAAAATGAGTTTGCATAAAAAGATCGAGCAAATGCTAAAACTTTCGCGCCAGGCCTCAAGCAAGCTTGGGGTTTTAAGCTCGGAAGAAAAGAATAGTGTGCTCAAAGATATGGCGGATTGCCTTAGGCAGGATACGAATTTAATTTTATCTGCTAACGCCAAAGATATGTCTATGGCGATTAAAAAGAAAATGCCGGCATCTTTGGTTGACCGTTTGACTTTAAATGAAAAAAGAATAGCCCAGATGGTTGATTCCTTAGAAGCCCTGATAAAATTAGATGACCCGGTGGGCCAGGTATTAAAGACAGAAAATAGGCCCAATGGTTTGAAGATAGAAAAGGTGCGTGTCCCAATCGGGGTTATTTTTATCATTTATGAATCCCGCCCTAATGTTACTTCTGATTGCGCGGGGCTTTGTTTTAAATCCGGCAACGCGGTTATTTTGCGCGGCGGCAGCGAATCCTTTTGTTCTAACGCGGCGATTCTTAAAAGCCTGAAACGCGCATTGGAAAAACACAATTTGCCGGCCTCCTGCGTTAATATGGTTGATACTACGGATAGAAGGGCAGTGGACATTCTTCTTAAAGCGGCCGGGCAGATTGATTTAGTGATCCCGCGCGGAGGAGAAAGCCTGATCAAAAAAGTAGTAGAGACTTCGCGTATTCCGGTTATTAAGCATTATAAGGGCATCTGTCATGTCTATGTTGATGAAGAGGCAGATTTGAATATGGCAGAGAGTATTTGTTTTAACGCCAAGGTCCAGCGCCCGGGAGTTTGCAATGCCATGGAGACGATGCTTGTGCATCGCGATGCGGCGGCAAGGTTTATCCCGGGGATGGCTAAAAGATTAATTGACGCCGGCGTCCAGATCCGCGGATGCGCGCTAACCCGCAGGATCGCGCGTAACCTTAAGGTTAAATCAGCAACAGATAAAGATTACCATACGGAATACCTGGGGCTTATTTTGTCAGTAAAAGTAGTGGATAGCCTTTATGATGCCATACAGCATATCAATCATTATGGTTCCGGGCATTCGGATGCGATAATCACCGATAATTACAATAATTCTGAAGTTTTCTTGAAAGAAGTTGATTCTGCCTGCGTATATGTTAATGCCTCTACGCGTTTTACCGACGGTTATCAATTTGGCATGGGCGCGGAAATTGGCATTTCTACCGATAAGATACACGCCCGCGGCCCCATGGCCCTGGAAGAATTGACTTCCTATAAGTACCAGGTTTATGGCAACGGACAAATAAGAAATTAAAAATTAAGAAATCAAAATTAAAAATTCAGAATAAAAGCATTAAAAACAAGAGAATATAGTAGTTAGAAGTAAACCAGCTTTTTGCGTGTTATTAAATTGATTAACTCCTTTGAGTTTAGTGTTTTTTAATTTGAGGTTCTTTTTTCTGATTTTTTGTTTTTAATTTTGCATTTTTCATTTTAAACTTTCAATTTCTATTATGCGTATAGGTATCTTAGGCGGGACTTTTAACCCGGTGCATTTGGGCCATTTAATTTTAGCGGAAGAGGCGCGCGAGAAGCTTGGGCTTGATAAGATTATATTTGTCCCGGCGTATTTGCCGGCGCATAAGAAAAAGAAAGGCATTGTCTCAGCTTTCCATAGGTATCAAATGCTTAAGCTGGCGATAAAAGGGAATAAGCATTTTTCTGTGTCGGATTTTGAGATCAAGAAAAAAGGTATTTCTTATACCATTGATACAATAAGGCATTTTATGGCAAGCTGCAGCTCGGATAGGTTTTATTTTATTACCGGATCGGATCTTTTAAAATACCTGGATGAGTGGAAAGACCTGTCAGATATTATCCGGATGGTTAAGTTTGTGGTTGCTACCCGTCCCGGGTATCCTTTAGAGAAGATACCGGATTATATAAGGACTGTGCCGATAAGATCAGTTGATATTTCAGCTTTTGAAGTAAGGGATTGCATCCGTAAGGGAAAATCTTTCCGTTATCTTGTCCCGGAACAGGTTTTTGATTATATTAAGGCCAATAAAATATATTCATGAGAAAAATTAAAATAGCCCCCTCAATACTATCGGCGGATTTCAGCCGCTTAGCTGATGAATTAAAAAAGGTTGAAGCTGCCGGAGCGGATCTGGTCCATGTAGATATTATGGACGGCCATTTTGTCCCTAATATTACCATTGGCCCGCAAGTCGTAAAGTCATTGCGAAAAGTGACTAAATTGCCGCTTGATGTGCATTTGATGATTGAGCGGCCAGTGTTTTTCTTAAAATCTTTTATGGAAGCCGGCAGTGATATGATTACCGTGCATATTGAGACGGTATCTGCTTCGGGGATAAAAAAGATAAGCCGTATTTTAAGGGCAAATAATATTAAATGCGGGGTTTCTCTTAATCCGGCAACGCCCTTAAAGAGGATCAAGCCGATTTTAGGTTTTGTGGACTCTGTGCTGGTGATGTCGGTAAATCCGGGTTTTGGCGGGCAGGCTTTTATCGCGCAGGCAGTTCCTAAGATCGCCGCCTTGCGCGAAATCTTTGATCAGGACATTGCTGTTGACGGGGGCATAAACGAACAGACCGCGAAACTTGTTATACAGGCAGGAGCGAATATCTTAGCCGCAGGTTCATATATTTTTAATGCCGCTGATACAAAACAGGCTATAGAAAGGATAAGAAATGCAGGATAATAATACTCCTATTAAGTTCGGCACCGATGGATGGAGGGCGATAATCGCCAAGGATTACACTTTTGAGAATTTAAAGAAGCTCTCACAGGCAGTCTGTGATTATTTAGGCTCGCCCAGAAAAATAGCTATCGGATACGATACCCGTTTTATGTCCGCTGAATTTGCCAGATGTTGCGCGCAGGTTTTTGTCGCAAACGGCATGGAAGTGCTGCTTTCTGACCGCCCTATTCCTACTCCAACTTTAAGTTTTACTGTAAAAACCCGAAAGTTTGATTTGGGGATAATGATCACTGCTTCGCACAACCCGTATTCCTATAATGGATTTAAAATTAAAAACGCTAAAGGCGGGGCCGCAGATGTTGAAGTTACCAAAGAAGTGGAATCTTTTATCGGCAGGAATCCGGTTAAAGAGGACCCAAATTTATTTGATAAGATTAAAGTAGAGGATTTGACCAGGGCTTATATTAAATTCTTGCGAGGTTATATTGATCTTAAGAAGATCAAGAATAAAAAATTTAAGGTTTTGGTTGATGCTATGCATGGTTCGGGTGACAGCCTTATAGGAGAGGTTCTCAAAGGCTCTAAGATAAAGTTAGAATTTTTAAGAAATACCATTAACCCCTCATTTGGCGGAAGCCGCCCTGAACCGGTTGAGGAAAATTTATCGGCTTTAAAAGAGGCGGTTAAAAAGGGCAAGTTTGATTTGGGTATTGCCTTGGATGGCGACGCCGATAGGATAGCCTGTGTCGCCCCGGGCGGGGTATTTATTCATCCCCAGAAAATATTAGGGCTTCTGACCCTGCATCTTAATCAGGATAGAAAAATGTCCGGAGGCATGGTTAAGACCGTCTGCGGTACGATGATGATGGATAATATCGCCAAATTCTTAGGGATAAAAATTTATGAAACTCCCGTGGGATTTAAATATATATCGCATCTTATGGAAACGCAGGATATAGTCGCCGGCGGCGAAGAGGCAGGCGGTATGGGGGTAAAAAATTACATCCCGGAACGCGACGGGACTATGGCGGGGTTGTTATTGCTTGAGATGATGGTTTATAGAAACAAAAATATACTTAAAATATTGAATGATATGGAGAAGCAGTTCGGAAAGTATTTTTATGTAAGAGATGATTTGCATCTTGAGAAACGCGTGCATCCGGCAAAGGAAAGCCTGCCCAAAGAGCTTTTAGGCAAAAAGGTCATTTCCGTAAATGACAGCGACGGAGTTAAGCTTATCTGCGAGGATCAAAGCTGGTTGATGTTCAGGGGCTCTGGCACAGAGCCGATTATGCGGCTTTACGCGGAGGCAAAGGATCTATCCCGGGCGAAAAAACTTCTTTCTTTAGGCAGGGACATTATAAGTGGCCTCTAATATAAGGCAATATTTTATTGATCTTTTCTATCATTTTTGCGCCTTCTTGTGTTTTGTCTTCCTGAAATTATGTTTTGGCTTGAAGATTTACGGCAGAGAGAATATTCCTAAAACTGGCCCGGTGATCTTGGCTTGTAATCATAGAAGCTATCTTGACCCTTTGATTTTAGGCGTGGGCGCCGGCAAGAAGGTTTATTTTTTAGCGCGCGATACCTTATTTGAGAATAAAATATTTGCTTTGATCCTGCGCGCTCTGGAGGTCCAGCCTCTGGAGCGTAATTCCGCGGATATCAAGGCGTTAAAAAGCGCCTTGCGCATATTAAGCCAAAAGAAAACTTTAGGCCTTTTTCCGGAAGCAACCCGTCAGGCAGAGGGAACTTTTGGAAAGGCTTTAGGGGGAGTAGGTTTTATAGCTAGTAAATCCAATGCTAAAGTAATTCCGGCATATATAGAAGGATCAGGCAGTGCTTGGGCCAAAGGGGCTAAGATGGATTTTAATAGAAAAGTAAGCATACATTTCGGTAAGCAAATTCATATAGAAAGGGGGATGCCTTACGAGCAGATCGCAAGTTTGCTTATGGAACATATAAGGCATCTTTCATGCATAAAATAAGAAGTGAGTCCTTCCTGTATTTCTCAGTAGCAGCAAATTCTGTAAAATCTTTTGGCAAAGGAGGTGTTTCGTCTTTGCTTTAAAGGGTTAACTATAAAACACAAAAAAAAGATATTTTAAAAGGAGTTTTAAAATGGCAGAACAGCGCAAATTAAGCGAAATGGAAGAGTTGTACAATCAAAGCATAAAAATAGTAAAAGAGGGCGAGATTGTTAAAGGCAAGATAATTTCTTTTACCCAAAAAGAAGCGGTTGTGGATATCGGTTTTAAATCTGAAGGGATCCTCCCGATAATTGAATTTAACCATAGTGAATTAAGCGTCGGAGCGGAGCTTGATTTCTTAGTTGAGTCAATTGAGGATGATAAGGGAGTATTGGTGCTTTCCCGCCAAAAGGCAATGCGCATACATGGATGGGACAAGGTAATCAAACATTCACAGGAAGGCGACTTGGTAGATGGCCGGCCGGTTAAGAAAGTCAAAGGCGGTTTTATTGTGGATGTCACCGGCATAGAAGGCTTCTTGCCGGCATCTTTGTCTGCTTTTAAAGGCATGGCAGATAAGGATATTTTGGGCGAGACCTTTAAGTTTAAGATCGTAAAGATCAACAATTTAAGAAGAAGCCTGATTGTTTCACGCAAGGAAGCAATGCAGAAAGAAAGAGAAGAGGCGAAAGAGAAGCTTTGGACAGGCCTAAAAATTGGCAGTATCTACGCCGGCACAGTAAAGGCGATTACTGATTTTGGCGCCTTTATTGATTTGGGAGGAGTAGACGGGCTTTTGCATATAACTGATATGTCGTGGTCAAAGATAAGCCATCCTTCTGAAGTGGTCGCGTTAGGCGATAAGATAGAAGTTATGGTGCTTAATATGGATAAAGAATCTTCCAAGGTGTCTTTAGGCTTGAAACAGCGCCTGCCTGACCCCTGGTCGGATATCGAGAATAAATATACCGTAGGCGCCAAGGTTAAAGGAAAAGTGGTGAACATTCTTCCTTATGGAGTATTCTTGGAGCTTGAAAAGGGCATAGAAGGCCTGGTGCATATCTCTGAATTGTCATGGACTAAGAGAGTGAATAATCCTTCGGAATTATTCGCTATTGGAGACATGGTTGAGGCGCAGGTAATTAGCCTTGATAAAGATTCCCGCAGGATATCTTTGAGCACAAAACAGCTTGAACAAAATCCCTGGCTTGACGCGGATACCAAATATCCGGTAGGCTCAAAGGTAAGCGGAAAAATAAGGGGCTTTACCGAATACGGAGCTTTTGTGGAGCTGGATGGCAATCTTGAAGGGATGATCCATATTTCTGATATGTCTTGGACCAAAAGAATTGCTCACCCCCAAGACGTGTTTAAGAAGGCTCAAAAAGTTGACGTGGTGATTATTTCTGTGGACAGCCAGAACAGAAGGATCTCCTTAGGCATAAAACAGCTTCAGGAAAATCCCTGGAGCCAGATAGCCAGCAAATACCCGTTGGATACTGTTTTAGAGGCTGAAGTGGTAAGTGTCACTGATTTTGGGGTATTTGTAAAGATGGACGAGGATATTGAGGGGCTTGTTTATTCCAGTGAAATTGATAAGGAAAAAGCAGCCGCCTTGAAGCCTCAAGATAAGATTCAAGTCAAAGTAATTAAGGTTGATATTGAGCAGGGCAAGATCGGTTTATCAGCCAGCTTATAAAAAGAGGTTTGTTACGGGGGGATCCGATATGGACGTTAAAAAACAGATGGAAGTAATAAAACGCGGGGCGGTCAATATTATTTCCGAAGAGCAATTGGTAAAGAAAATAGAGCAGAGCATCAAGAACAAGAAGCCGCTTAATATAAAGGCGGGTTTTGACCCTACCGCCCCGGATATACATATTGGCCATACGGTATTATTGAGGAAATTGCGTCAATTTCAGGATTTAGGCCATGTTGTGTATTTTCTGATCGGAGATTTTACCGCGCGTATCGGAGACCCCACCGGAAGATCCGCTGTACGTAAGCAATTAACAAGCGATGAGGTTTTGGCTAATGCCGCCACTTACAAAAAGCAGGTGTCTAAGATCCTGGATATGGATAAGGCAAAGATTGTTTTTAACAGCCACTGGTTCGAAAAAATGCCGGTTGTGGATATTCTAAACCTGACTACTCATGCTACGGTATCACAAATGCTGGCCAGAGCTGATTTTAAGAAACGTATGGACAAGAAAGAGGATATAAGCTTATTGGAATTTATGTATCCTCTTCTGCAAGGTTATGATTCAGTGAAGTTAGAGGCGGATGTGGAATTAGGCGGCACAGACCAGATCTTTAATCTTTTGGTGGGCCGTGATATGCAGAATGATTTTTCCATGCCCCAGCAGGTAGTTATTACTATGCCGTTGTTAGAGGGCACCGACGGCGTGCAAAAGATGAGCAAGTCTTACGGAAACTATATCGGCATAAGCGAAAAGCCTTTTGATATGTTTGGTAAAATAATGTCTATTTCCGATGAATTGATGCTCAAGTATTACACGCTTCTAACTGATATTGATTTAGCAGAAGTAAAAAAGATGCATCCCAAAGAGGCAAAGCTAGTGCTTGCTCAAACTATTGTTGCGGATTATCATGGCAAGGATACAGCTTTGTCTTCAAAAGAGCAATTTCAGCGTGTGTTTTCCAATAAGGAAACACCCGATGACTTGTCAGTGTATATTATCTTGCCTGAAGGGGAGAATATTATAGAGATTTTAATGAAAAATAACCTTGCGTCAAGCCGCAACGAAGCGCGCCGGCTTATCGAGCAAGGAGCAGTTTCATTAAACGAAACAAAGATCCAGAAAGATGATGTTTTAATCAAGCAAGCTGGCGTATTAAAAGCCGGCAAGCGCAAATTTCTGCAACTTAAAATTAAGCCTTAATGACAGCTAAAATAAACCAAAGTGATGACTTCCTAAAAAACATCCTTGTTGTTTTCTTTGGCGCTACTTTGGTCAATATCTGCAATTTGCTCTTCCAGCTATTTATAGCCCATTCATTCACCCCTATTGATTTTGCTTCTTTTAACGCCCTTCTTTCTTTTGTGATGATACTTTCCGCCCCCTTAGCCAATCTCCAAGTTGTATCAGCTAAATTCTGCGCTAGTTATCGTTCTGGCAATGATCTTGCTAAATTAAGGTATTTCCTTCAGGAATTTATCAGGCGGACTACCTGGATGGGCATAATAAGTCTTGTATTATTTTACGTTTTTTCAGTTTTTATGCTG
The DNA here is from genome assembly GCA_025453395.1 of Candidatus Omnitrophota bacterium. Taxonomy (NCBI): domain Bacteria; kingdom Pseudomonadati; phylum Candidatus Omnitrophota; species Candidatus Omnitrophota bacterium. Next base: position 417,979 of record JALOQK010000002.1, on the reverse strand, counting down.
GATAAATTAAAAATAGATTCACCTTATTCTGCTTATCTTTTGGCGATATTATTTGCTTTGTCTTGGGTGGTCCCGGTTGTTTCTGGGGGAGTGCAGGGGATCGAGGCTTTTAAATGGCTAAGTTTTATATTAGCGGCAAGCCATATTTTAAAACTTGCCTGCGCGGTTTTTCTTATTAAAATAGGCCTGGGCATTCCGGGGGCTTTTATGGCTTTTTTGATTTCAAGCGCGGCAATTGTTATTTTATCTGTTATTCCATTGCGAAATATTATTTTCGCCCCCTATGTCCGGCAGGATGTGGATTTTAACAGGAAAATAACCTTTATTTTTCCGGTTATGGCGGCTTCTTTTGTGTATATGATGCTTATTAACGCGGATATGATACTTGTAAAATATTTCTTTTCCGCGCAAGAGTCCGGAATATACGCGGTCTACCAGATGGTGGGTAAGATCTTTTTATTTCTTCCCGCGGCTGTGGCAACGGTAATATTCCCTAAAACAAGCAGCTTAAGTTCCAAAAATATGCAAACCCATCATTTTCTAAGAAGGGGCCTGCTTTATGCCGGATTTTTAGTCTTATGCGCCGCCATTTTCTATAATCTATTCCCGGTATTTACTTTGAAAGTCCTAACCGGAAAGGCTATGCCGGAAGCGGTATTTTTGGGCAGGATGTTCAGCGTTTCTATGAGTTTCTTTACCTTATGCTCAATATTATTTTATTATTTTCTTTCCATAAGCGATTTTCGTTTCTTGAAGTATTTCTTCTTAGCAGCTGTTTTGCAACTGGCGCTTATATCTTTATTCCATACAGCTCTTTTTCAGGTCCAGCTTATCATGTGCGTTAATTCTTTTGCGCTTTTCTTGATCTTCATGTTCTTAGGCTTTAAAAAAGGCATTCCCAGATGAAGGATATAAAAGAAAAAATTTCCGTAATTATGCCGGCTTTTAATGAGGCCAGCCGCATTGCCTTAAGCATTGAAGAAACTTGCCGCACTATGCAGGATACCGGATGCCCTTGGGAGTTAATTGTTGTTGATGACGGCTCTGTTGATAATACCTTTGAACAGGCAAGCCTTGCCGCGCCTAAATATCCGGGCAAGGTGATTGTAAGGAAAAATCCCCGTAATATCGGAAAAGGAAGGGCGTTGAGGCAGGCGATCCGTCTTGTCAAGGGCGATTACACAGTTTTCCTGGATGCTGACCTGGATTTGCATCCGGCGCAGATAAACACCTTATTTGATATTATGCGCCTTGATAACGCAGATGTGGTAATTGGCTCAAAGATGCATCCTAATTCCAAAGTGGATTATCCCTGGCATAGGAAGCTTGTCAGCAGTGTTTATTATTCTTTGGTGAAAATGCTTTTTGGCCTTCCTTGCCGCGATACCCAGACGGGCCTGAAACTTTTCAAGACAGAAGTCTTGCGCCGCGTTTTCCCCAGATTACTAGTCAAGAAATTTGCTTTTGATATTGAATTACTGGTTAATATCCATCATTTAGGCTATAAGATCGCTGATGCTCCGATAGTGGTAAGCCCGCAGATAAAGTTTGGGGTAGTTAATCCCGAATCAATTTGGGTAACCCTGTGGGACACCTTAGCGGTTTTCTACAGGATGAAAATTCTTAAATACTATGACCGTATCCATTATTATCGCCGTAAAAACCTGGCAAAAGAATTTAGAAGAATGCGTCGTTAAGTGCGGGCAATTGGATTTCAAGGATTATGAAATCATTATCCTGCCTGACGAAAGCTTTGTTTTGCCTTTTGTTATGGTTAACGTCAAGATCATCCCCACCGGAAATACCAACCCGGCGAAGAAAAGAGATATTGGATTAAAACACGCTAAGGGCGAGATATTGGCTTTTCTTGACGATGACGCGTATCCGGCAAAAGATTGGCTTAAAAACGCTGTTCTTGATTTTAGTGATCCGAATGTTGCCGCGGTAGGGGGGCCGGCAGTTACTCCTGATTCAGATTCTTATCCTAAAAAAGCAAGCGGCCTGGTGTATTCTTCGCTTGCAGTAAGCGGAAAATATGTTTACCGCTATATTCCAGTTAAGAAAAAATTCTTTGTTGATGATTATCCAAGTTGTAATTTCCTGGTTAGAAAAGAAATCATGGAGGAATTAGGCGGTTTTGACACGGATTTCTGGCCGGGAGAGGATACAAAGCTTTGCCTGGATATCACTCAAAGATTAGGCAAGAAGATATTATATGATCCTGGGGCATTAGTCTATCACCATAGAAGGCCGCTTTTTACCGCGCATCTGCATCAGATATTAAGTTATGCAACGCACAGAGGTTATTTTGTCAAGCGTTACCCGGGAAATTCCTTAAGGCTTGCCTATTTTATCCCAAGCCTTTTTGTTGTTTTTCTTATTTTTGGCTCAGCGGTTTCACTTTTTTCCCATCAGTTTTTATTCATTTATCTTATCCCGGTATTAGTCTATTTACACATTGTCGCAGTGTTTAGTATTTTAGCTTCGAGAAGGTTAAATTTAATACTTATGGTTTTCTTAGGCATAATATCTACCCATATTTGTTACGGCATATATTTCATAAAAGGGCTTTTTTCATCTAGTTTAAGAGAAGCAAAATGAAGATAATTATTTCCTATCCGCCGTTACAGAACAAATGCGGTTTTCCCACATTGGGGCAAAACCGCCAGTTCCAGTATTTTAAAGAGCCGACTTTTATTTATCCGGTAGTTCCCGCGCAAGCGGCAACTTTGTTGCATAGAGCAGGGCACCAGGTTATCTGGAATGACAGCATTGCCTGCGGCTTGGATACAGGTTCTTATTTTACTTTCTTAGAGGCTGTTCAGCCGGATTTGATTCTTTTTGAGACTAAAACCCCTGTTATCAGGCAGCATTGGGAAATTATAAATCAGATCAAGGCTTTTCCGTGGAGAAAAACTGCGCCTAAGCTTGTATTATGCGGAGATCATGTGACAGCGCTTCCGGAAGAATCTTTTGAGAACTCAGGGGTAGATTTTGTTTTGACTGGCGGCGATTATGATTTTCTGCTTCTTAACCTATGTGATTGCCTCAAGAATCTTGATAAAACATCTCTTCAACCGGGGATATACTATCGCGAGAACGGCAGTATTTTAAATAGCGGCAAGTTTGAATTGGACCACGACCTGAACAGTTTGCCTTTTATAGACAGGGATTTGACGGATTACAAGCTTTATGCTTATAAAAACGGAAATTTTAAAGCTGTTCCCGGCACTTACATTATGTCCGGAAGGGATTGCTGGCATCATGAATGCACCTTTTGTTCGTGGCCTACTTTGTATCCAACCTTTCGCGCCAGAAGCGCAGATAACGTTATAGAAGAAATTGACCAGTTGGTGGAAAAATATCGTATCCGCGAGATAATGGATGATACCGGATGTTTCCCTGCAGGAGATTGGTTGGATGATTTTTGCCGCCTTGCAATAAACAGGCAATACCAAAGCCGCAAGATTTATTTAGATTGTAATATGCGTTTTGGCGCGCTTTCTTATAATGATTTTGTTATGATGAAAGACGCTGGGTTTCGCCTGCTTTTATTTGGCTTGGAATCCGCTAATCAGAATACCTTGGACAGGCTTAAGAAAAAGGTCAAGCTAGAGCAGGTTATAGAAGATTGCAAGAGCGCAACCCGCGCAGGCCTTTTCCCGCATATTACTATAATGTTTGGCTATCCCTGGGAAAGTTACCAGGACGCGCAAAAAACTTTAGACTTGGGCAAGTATCTGTTAAAGAAGGGCTACGCCCATACTATGCAGGCCACGATAGTTATTCCATATCCGGGCACAGAGCTTTTCCGCTGTTGCTGTGAAGAAAAGCTTTTGCATACCCTGGATTGGAATGATTATGATATGAAGCATCCTGTGATGAAAACCAATATTCCAGATAAGAAAATAGCGCAATTGGTCAGGGGGATGTATAATATATCTTTTGATTCCGAGTTCTTATTGCGTAAGCTTTCTTCGGTAAAGGATTTTGATGATTTCAGGTATTATTTAAGGGCAGCTCGAAAAATATTCGGCCACTTATTCGATTTCAGGAGGTAAAATGTTTTGGGATATTGTAGGCATTTCCGCGGCGGTTTTGACAAGCGCGGCTTTTTTGCCGCAGATTGTAAAAGTAGTGCGCACTCAATCAAGCCGCGACTTAAGCCTTATCACGCTTTTGGAATTTATGGCCGGGGTTTTTTTGTGGTTGCTGTATGGGCTGCATCTTAAAAATGCTATAATTATTTGCGCCAATGGTTTTACTTTGGTGTCGATCTTTATTATAATCGCGTTGTATTTTAAATACAGGATAAAGCAATAGAGGAGGAAAAAGTGGCGGTAGTGGTTATTACGGGTTCATGCGGTTTGATTGGCTCAGAGGCGGTAGAGTTTTTTTCTAAGTTGAAGTTTGATGTGGTGGGGATTGATAATAATATGCGCAAATATTTCTTTGGCGCTGACGGGAGCATTCTTTGGAATAAAAAGAGGCTGGAAAAGTCCTGCAAGGGGTATACGCATTATTCTGTGGATATACGCGATCAAAAAGCGATAGATAAAATCTTTAAGAAATACGCCAAGGGTATCGCCCTTGTTGTGCATGCGGCGGCCCAGCCGTCCCATGATTGGGCAGCGCGCGAACCAGAGGTTGATTTCACGGTTAATGCCAACGGGACGTTGGTTATGCTTGAGGCGTCCCGCGTTTTTTGCCCAAAGGCGGTATTTATTTTTACTTCTACCAATAAAGTATATGGCGACCGTCCGAATAGCCTAGAATTAATTGAATTACCTACGCGCTATGAGCTGCCTAAGAATCATAAATATTATAACGGGATAGATGAGTCAATGAGTATAGACAACTGTCTGCATAGCTTGTTTGGCGCATCAAAAGTATCTGCTGATGTTTTGGTCCAGGAATATGGCAGGTATTTTGGCATGCGCACGGCTGTTTTCCGCGGCGGATGTTTGACCGGGCCCGCGCATTCCGGAGCCCAATTGCATGGATTTTTATCCTATTTGGTGCGCTGTAATATTACCGGAAGAAGTTATACTATTTTTGGTTATAAGGGCAAACAGGTCAGGGATAATATCCATTCTTATGATCTGGTCAATGCCTTTTATCATTTTTTTAAAGACCCGCGGCAGGGGGAAGTGTATAATATAGGAGGCAGCAGATTTGCCAATGTTTCGGTCCTGGAGGCAATTGATATTTGCCAGGAAACAACCGGTAATAAGATGAAGTATGAATATGTCCCGCGTAACCGCATTGGGGATCATATTTGGTGGATAAGCGATGTCTCTAAGTTTAAATCGCATTATCCTAAGTGGGAGTATAAGTATAATATAGAAGATACTATTCGTCAGATATATGATAAGCAGAAAGAAATATTGGATTAAAAAAATAGTTTTCAGCTATCAGCCATCAGCCTTCAGCTGTCAGCTAAAACAAAGACAACAATAAAGATGGAAATACAGAAATTTAAAAAGCTACAAGTATGGTCTAAGGCAATGGATTTTATTGAACAGGTGTATTTAAAAACCAGTAAATTTCCAGAATCAGAATGTTATGGTTTGACTTCTCAAATAAGAAGAGCGTCTGTGTCAATAGCGCTTAATATAGCTGAAGGTAGCGGTTCAGGTTCTGATTTAGAATTTAAAAGATTTCTTAATATAGCTTTGCGTTCTTCTTATGAAGTATTCACAATGCGATGAGCTTTCGGCAATGCTTTATGGTTTCATAAAGAGATTAAAGCTTTGCTGAAAGCTGATAGCTGAAAGCTGATAGCTGAAAATGCGCTATTCGACTATTTTAATAACAGGCGGATCCGGATTTATTGGAAGCAGCCTTGCTTTGCGCCTTAAAGATAAATATCCTAAAGTAAAGATCATTGCTTTGGATAATTTTAAGAGGCGGGGAAGCGAAATAAATGTTCCGATACTTAAATCGCATGGCGTTGAGTTTATGCATGGGGATATCCGCTGTCCGGAGGATTTAGCCTTAAAAGATAAAATCGGACTTCTAATTGAATGTTCTGCCGAGCCTTCGGTATTGGCGGGTTTTGGGGATAATCCAAAATATATCATTAATACCAATCTTGTTGGGACAGTTAATTGCTTAGAGCTTGCGCGAAGAGATAAAGCGGATATAATTTTTCTCTCCACAAGCCGGGTTTACCCTTATGAGGCAATTAACGCGCTTAAGGCCAAAGAATCTGACAGCCGCTTTGAATGGCTGGCAGGACAAAAGGCGCGAGGGTTTTCTTCGCAAGGTATAGATATTGATTTTCCGCTTGATGGCGCGAAAACCTTATATGGCGCGACAAAACTTTCTTCGGAACTTATTTTGACTGAATATATTAAGATGTATGGCATAAGAGGAGTAATTAACCGTTGCGGAGTTGTTGCTGGGCCGGGACAGTTTGGTAAAGCGGATCAGGGCGTAGTGACATTTTGGATGCTGGCGCATTATTTTAAGCGTAATTTAAATTATATCGGTTTTGGCGGTCAGGGTAAACAGGTGCGCGATATTTTGCATGTGGATGATTTGTTTGGCCTTATTGATTTAGAGATGCGTAATTTCAACAAAGTAAATGGTAAAATATATAATGCCGGCGGCGGTAAAAACTGTTCGGTGTCTTTGCGTGAATTAACTTCTGCTTGCGCCAGGATCACAGAGAATAAAGTCAATATCGGCTCTATATTAAAAGACCGCCCGGGAGATATTAAAATATACCTTACGGATAATTCCCGCGTAGAAGCTGATTTAGGCTGGAGAGCGGTTAAAAATCTTGCGCAGATATTTGAAGATACATTTTCCTGGATACGCGAAAACCAGCGCGAGCTAAAAAGGATAATTTAATTTAGGAATATTAACAATTTAATAAAAATGCGTTCAAGTAAAATTAGGAATGGTGCCCTAAAAGTATCACAAGGCATTAGTTATCTTCTTGATGACCCTGTGCAGGTATATTTAGAATTTATGGCATATTTAAGAAAATCAACTATGACAAAAAATCGTCCATTCCGTAAAATTAAGGGTAATAATTTTAGATTATAAAGGAGAATTTTATGAAAGGGATTATTTTGGCAGGCGGAAAGGCAACGCGGTTATACCCGGTTACCCGCGCGGTATGTAAACAGCTTTTACCGGTTTATGATAAGCCTATGGTTTATTATCCTTTATCGGTATTAATGCTTGCTGGGGTACGCGATATTCTTCTTATCTCTACCCGTGAAGATGTTCCAAGGTTTCGTGATCTTCTTGGCGATGGAAGCAAATTAGGGATCAATATTTCTTACGCTGTCCAGGATAAGCCCCGGGGCGTAGCGCATTCCTTGATCATGGGTGAGGATTTTATCGGCAAAGACAGTGTGTGCCTTATTTTAGGGGATAATGTTTTTTATGGGGATAAGCTGGGGGATTGTTTAAGAAGTTTCAGCCGCCTTAAAAAGGGTGCCGGCATATTCGGCTATTATGTTAAAGATCCGCGCCAGTATGGAGTTATAGAATTCAATAACAGAAACAAAGTTCTTTCTATCACAGAGAAGCCTCTTAAGCCAAAATCAAATTACGCGATTACCGGGCTTTATTTCTTTGATAGCCGCGCGGCAGGCTTTGCCAAGAGCCTTAAGCCATCCAAAAGAGGCGAGCTTGAAATCACGGACGTGATTAAGAAGTATCTTAAGGAAGGCACATTAAGCTTACAGCTTCTGGGCCGGGGGTATGCCTGGCTTGATACGGGAACTTGCAATTCATTAATAGACGCCTCAATGTTTATAAGGACCATAGAGGAGAGGCAGGGGCTGAAGGTCGGCTGTATTGAAGAAATCGCCTATCGCATGGGTTTTATTAATAAAAAGTCTTTACTTGCTTTAGCGGATGAGGTTAATACTGGTTATGGAGAATATTTGTTAAAAATATCAGATGAAGAAAAATAAAATTCTTATTCTCGGAAATGGTTTTATCGGCAAACGCCTGCAAGAATCTTTTAAGTGTGCGCTTTCTAAAGCAAGAATCAACAGCTTTTATGACGCAGAGCGCGAAATAAATAAATACAAGCCGTCGATTATTATCAATTGTATCGGTAGTACAGGAAGGCGGAATGTGGATGACTGCGAATTAGATAAAGATGCCACGTTGTTCGCCAATACTTTTGTGCCGATAATGTTAGCTGAGGCATGCTTGAGAAACGGCATTAAGTTAGTTCATGTTAGCAGTGGCTGTATATATCACTTTGATTATAATAAAGGCCGCCCTATAAGGGAAAATAATATCCCTGATTTCTTTGGGCTTTTTTATAGTCGTAGTAAAATCTACACGGAAAGAGCATTGAATGTCTTGGCTGATAAATGCGCAGTTTTAATTGTAAGGATTAGAATCCCATTGGATAATAGGTTGCATCCAAGGAATATACTTTCAAAATTAATTACTTACAAGGAAATTATTGATATTCCAAATTCTATTACCTATATTCCTGATTTTATCGCGGCATTAAGGCATTTAATTAGGATTAATGCTTCCGGTATTTATAACGTCGTAAACAAAGGCGGCTTAAGATATCCACGGCTTTTAAATATCTATAAAGGGCATAAACCGGATTTTAAGTATAAAATTATTAATTATAGGAAATTAAAATTAGTGCGGACTAATTTAATTTTAAGCACGGCGAAATTGGAGAAAACTGGTTTTAAAACAAGGCACATAAATGAGGTTCTAAAAGAATGCGTAGAGCAATGCATAAGTTGTTAGTTACCGGTGGCGCGGGGTTTATTGGAAGTGAATTTGTGCGCCAGGCTGTAAAAAGATCCTATAAAGTCATTGTTGTGGATAAACTGACCTATGCCGGAGATTTGGAAAGATTAAATGAGGTAAAAGGTAAATTTAAATTCTATAAAGTTGATATTTGTAATAAGAATAAAATAGGCCAGGTAATCAAAAGAGAAAAACCGCAGGTTATTATCAACTTTGCGGCTGAAACGCACGTAGATAGAAGTATTGTTTCAAGCGATCCGTTTATCCAAACTAACATAAAAGGGACAAAAACACTTTTAGATTTAGCGCGTGAATATAAAATAGAAAGATTTATTCATATATCAACAGATGAAGTGTATGGGGATATAGAAAAAGGTAAATTCCGTGAAGATTTTCCGCTTAAACCCAACAGTCCTTATGCCGCTTCAAAAGCCGCAGCGGATTTGTTGATCAAGGCTTATGTCAGGACGTATAATCTGCCGGCGATTATAGTGCGGCCGTCTAATAATTACGGCCCCTGGCAGTATCCGGAAAAACTTATTCCTTTGGTAAGTTTAAGGGCGCTGAATAACCAAAAGGTTCCGGTATATGCTCGCGGGCAAAATATCAGGGAATGGCTTTATGTTTCTGACTGCGCCAAAGCGATAATGCTTATTCTTGAAAATGGCAAGCTTGGAGAAGTCTATAACTTAGGAAGCGCGCAAGAGAAAAAGAATATTGATGTGGTTAAAAGCATTTTGCGCATACTTAATAAGCCTGAATCTTTAATAGAATTCGTCGCAGATCGTCCCGGCCATGACTTTAGATACAGCCTTGATTTTGCTAAAATTCGTAAACAAACAGGCTGGTGTGCGCAAATAGGGTTTCAGGACGGGATATCCAAAACCGTTAATTGGATATTAGATAATCCGAAATGGATGAAGAAACATATTGGCAAGAAGCTGTCCATCAAGTTTAAATAAAACTATGCTAGAATATCGCAATAAAAATATTTTAATTACCGGGGGGCTTGGTTTTATCGGGAGTAATTTGGCTATTGCTTTGATTAAGGCCAAAGCCAAAGTTACTATCATTGATAATAAACAGCCAAAACTTGGGGCAAACATTTTTAATATTTATCCGGTTAAGAATAAAATCAAGATAGTTATTGCCGATATTCGTTCCTCCAGCGCTATGAATAATTTGGCCAAAGGAAAAGATTATATATTTCATTTAGCCGGACAGGTTAGTCATGTGGATAGTATAAAAAATCCCATAAAGGATTTACGCATTAATGCCGAAGGCACCCTAGTGGTTCTTGAAGCCTGCCGTAAATATAACCGTGGCGCAAGAATTATTTTTTCGGGAACCCGCGGGCAATACGGTTCAAGCGTAAGATTACCTGTTGATGAGGACCATCCCATGAATCCCAAAGGCGTGTATGCCATAACTAATCTCTGCGCGGAGAAACTAGTGATGGTTTATGATGAAATCCATAAGATAAAGTCTATTGCTTTACGTATTACTAATACCTATGGGCCTCGTCATCAAATGATGCATGACGAGTATGGGGTATTGAATTGGTTTATCCGCAAGGCGATTGATGACCAGGAGGTTCCTGTTTTCGGCAATGGCCTGATTTTGCGTGATTTTCTTTATGTTGAAGATCTAGTGGAGGCATTATTGGAATGCGGGTTATGCGATAGGGCCTATGGCAATATTTTTAATGTGGGTAGTGGCAGGCCGACAAATTTTGTGGAGCTTGCCAAGATTATTATTAGGATCACCGGAAACGGAAAATTCAAGTTTACGGTTTTCAGCAAGGAGAGAAAACAGATCGAGCCAGGCGATTATTATGCGGATATTTCAAAGATTAAAAATGTTGTTGGCTGGAAACCGCGTGTAGAACTTGAACAGGGCATAAAAGACACAGTAGACTACTATCGGAAATATAAAATACACTATTGGAGAAAATGATAAACGTTTTAATTACTGGCGCAGGAACAATTACGGCAAATAATGTAATTAAGGCTTTACGGGAAGACCGGAATATTAAAATTGTATCAACCGATATAAATCAAAGAAGATTTGTTAGTGGTGCATATTTTAGCGATGAATTCTATCAGGTTCCGTTTGGTGTTGATAAGAGGTTTATCCCCAAATTGCTTGGCATAGTAAAGAAAGAAAAAATAGATGTTGTCATTCCAATTATTGATGAGGAGTTTATTCCGATTGTTGGGAATATCATAAAGTTTGAGAATCAGGGAGCGAAAGTACTTATTTCAAATTTAAATACCATTGAGATTTGCACAGATAAATATAGGACGTTCTTATTCTTTAAACAGAATCATATTCTTACCGCACCAACATTTCTCCCTAGTCAGATATCTTTAATCAAAAATTCTGATTTTCCGGTTATTGTTAAACCAAGAAGTGGACGAGCAAGCATTGGAATAGTGAAGGCATATGATAAACAGGGTTTAGCTTCTATATTAAACCATAATAATAATGTTGTAATACAGAAGTTCATTAAAGGTGAGGAATTTACTATTGATGTCTTGGCGGATTTGAATTATGCAGTAAAGACGGCAATCCCGCGGAGGCGTGTTGAAGTAAAATCCGGAGTTTCGTATAAAGGAGTCACTGTAAACGATCAGTGCTTAATCAAACAAGCCGTATCTATTACAGAAAAGTTAAGAATTTTTGGGCCAGCTAACCTTCAGGCTATTAAAACTAAAGACAAATACTATTTTATTGAAGTAAATCCTAGATTTTCTGGTGGGCTTGCTTTAAGTGTTGCTGCAGGGGTAAATATTCCATTGTTAGCAGTTGATGCAGTGTTAGGGAAAAAGATTGTTTCGTCGTTTAAGTTTAAAGCAGGGCTTAATATGATTCGCTATGTTAATGAGAAATTCTTCCCAGATAGATAATAATGAATAATCGCAAGAATATTAAAATATCTGTTTCCATACCCGTATACAATTCTTCTAAATATCTAGAATTATGTCTAAAAACAATATTTGATCAAGATTATCCTCCTGATCTTATAGAAGTTTTAGTGGTTGATGGTGGCTCGTGTGATAACACTTTGGATATAGCGCGTAAATATAAAACAATAATTCTCAATAATTCTAAACGCCTTGGTGAATATGGAATGCGGATTGCTATAGAAAATGCAACTGGAGATTTAGTAGTTATATTTGCCGCTGATAATGGTCTGGTTGGAAAGAATTGGTTAAAAGACGTTGCCGAGGGTTTTTCTAAATATCCGGATCTGTCATGTGTATGGGGGAAGATGGTAGCTGCTAAACAAGACCCTATGATTATGAGATATTATGAGCTGATCCAAAGCGAGCCTTTGGCACAGTTTTTAAACCGCAATTTAGACGCTTATCTAAAGAAGGCTTCTGTTGAGATAATAAACGCCCGAAACTATAAGATTTTTGATGTCGATCCCTGCAGGCCTCTTTGTTGGGGTGCCAATGGCATTGTTTACCGCTTAAAAGACGTAAAACATCTTTTTTTAGGCGAAAAATATATAGGAGATAATGAGGTTTTTCAGCGTATGGTGGAAAGCGGTAAGAATAAGGTCGCCTATTCTTATGATTTAAATATTTATCATCACACTGTAGATTCAATTTGGCATTGGGTTAAGAAGTGGAAGCGTAATTATACTCAGATTTTTCTTGAAACTCGCCACGAAAGAAGAATTGATTGGTTTTATTGCGGTAATTTCCGGCTAAAGATGTTTTTCTGGCTTATTTATAGTTTAGTTCCTGTATTTTCTTTTGTTCATTCGCTTTATCTTATGATTCGAGATAGAAATATTTACTGGTTGTTCCATCCCTTAATGTGTTTTTTGCAGACTGTTACGTATCTATTTTGGACATTTGCTTTGCCTAAAGGCAGAAGGTCTTTATTTGAACACATATTTAAAACTAATATTTATGAGGTGACCAATGTCTAATTTTAGCCAGGATCTAACTCGCTTTATGGAATGCAATAAATTGTCCAATAAATTCATTAATAGGTTGGGAGCGGTATTTTGTTTTTTAAGTCTTCAGATTATTTTAAGCTATAGAATACGATGTTGGTTGGCAAGGCATGGGTTAGGTATCTTTGAGATTATTATGATGAAAATAGAAGAAATCATATGCGGGTCTTCTGTATTGCGTTACTATGGAGTTAAAATTGGCCCAGGGTTATATATGCCGCATCCATTTGGTATTGTTATCGGCGGTGCCACGATTGGTAAGAATTTTACCATTGCTCAGCATTGTACCATTGGCGGTAGGCATCCGGTTGGTGCGTATGGGGTGACGCCCGTTGCTTGGGATTCTAAGGAGCGCATAAATATTGGAGACTGGGTCTTTATGGGCGCAGGAAGCTGTATTTTGGGACCAGCTAACATAGGGGATAATGTGATTATTGCAGCTAACAGCGTTGTTGTTGGCGATCTTCCTTCTAATATCATGGTAGCAGGATCTCCAGCTAAGATAATAAAGCATTTAGAACCGATCTCAAATAAAGAGGTTTAAGTAATGCAAGACTCGCCTTTAGTAAGTATTATAATTGTTAATTATAACGGCAGGAAGTATCTGGAGAATTGTTTTAATTCCTTGCGCAAGATGAATTATAAGAATTTTGAGGTAATTCTTGTTGATAACGGATCTGAGGATGATAGTGTGGATTTTGTAAAAAACCGTTATCATGAAGTTATTGTTTTGCCCATAGGAGATAACCTTGGATTAGCATGCGCAAGCAATAGAGGCGCACAGGCTTCTAAGGGCAGTTACCTTTTCTTTCTAAATAACGACACGATTGTAGATCAGAACATAATTAATGCATTAGTAGAAAAAGCCGAATCCGATCCTAAAATTGGAGTTTGTGCATGCGATGTTTTTACCTATGATGGCAAGGATAAAATTGGCATGGGTCTTTCTTGTGATAGATTTGGGTATCCATGCGGTAATTTAGGGCCACTTTTTTATCCTGATGCAGCGATCTTCATTCGAAGGAGTGTTTTTGATGAAATCTCAGGTTTTGATGATAAACTTTTTCTTTACGGAGAAGACCGAGATCTGTGTTGGAGGGTATTACTACAAGGATATCGTATTGAGCCGGTAAAAGAAGCTTTTTTTCGCCATGATTCTGCTTGCACAATGATAGGAATGGTTAAATATAAGAGTAATATTTGGAAGAGGTATCTGGGTGAACGCAATTTAATAAGATCTATGTTAAAGAATTATTCTACGAGTTGGCTTTTTTTTATGTTATTTCAATATTTTATATTAAGCATGGCAGAATTAGGCTTATTGTTGGCTAGAGGTGAGTTTAAAGTAGTCAGGCAGGCTTATATCAAGGCTTATGCATGGAATATAAAGAATTTTCCAAATACTTGGGATGAACATAAAAGAATTCAAAGGATTCGTAAGGTTTCTGATTGGTTTATGCGCAAACAAATGGCTCGGCAGATTGGTAAGGTTCAAGTTTTGAAATGGATGGGGATTCCGGAATTTGAAGCTAAAGTCTATAAGGTTTGAATATGAAATTATTAGCTTTGATGCGAAAGTACGATAGCAATTTTTGGTTTATTTTCCTTGTCTATTCCGCTTTACGCCTTTTCTTGCCGTTCCAGGCCTATTGGATTTGGGGGGATGAGGCTAAATATCTGGCTTGCGCCAGAAGTTTTCCTTTTAATAGAATGTTTAATCATTCTTTCTACGACTATCATCCCGTATTCTATCCTTATATGATCAGGTTTTTTAATATTTTCTTTAATGATCACATTGCGGCAATTGCTGTATCATTTTTCTCAAGCGTAATCTTGTTCTTTGTGATCTACCATCTTTTTATGTTGTTTGGCTTAAAAAAATCATCAGTGTATATGGCCTTGGTCTACTTGGCTTTTAATAATATTCTCATGTTTTATTCTAAGTTGATTTTTAGATATGAGCTATTTGTGTGTCTGTTTTTCTTAAGTTTTTACATGTATGTTAAAGGTTTAACTACTGCCAAATATCGGTTTCTTCTTTTATCGGCGATTTTTGGGGGATTGACCTTTATGACTTCGGATATAATGCCGTTTACATTGTTGCCTGTTTTGCTGGGAGCTTTTTTTATCTTCAGGTTTAATCCCCGCGATAAATTATCAGTGCAGATCAATAAACTTGTTCCCATATTCCTAATTGTTGCAATTTATTGCTCTTGTGTCATTTTGCCAAAGTACATTATCTATACGACCCATACCTATTACGCTGGAGGGTTGGAGGGAAGAATAGAGAGGGTATGTGAGTTTGGGTTAAAACAACTTTTAAATCCAATATATTTCCCAAATAGTAATGCGGTATGGGGCGATATGGTGTTTCGGGTTAACTTTAATTTTTCACACATTGCAGAAAAGTTGTTTCAGCTAGTAGAGTTGCATAAGTATCGCGGGATATTCTTTAGATGGACATTGTTGATCCTGATGGTCATACCGGTTTTTTTATTGCTTTCAAGATTCTTGTTCCCCTTCGGTAACCCTTTAAGGGTTAGGTTGAAGATTCTAAAAGAGCATAGGGTAGATGTATATCTATTTATTATTGTTCTTGGAATTGTTTACCCCGTTATTTATGAAGGAACTAATCCTAGGTACTCCATCGCTGCGATTCCTTTTATGGCATATTTTCTTGTTAGGGGTATTGAAATTATATTTTCATTAAAGCAGCTGAAGTTAGTAGCCAATCGCAGGCTTTTAAAATATATTGCGCTAATTACAATTTTCGCTTTAGCTGCTTTCACATTAAAGCGAAGTCATAATTTTATCTTTACTTTAGGCAGGGTAGAGGCATGCGACAAGGCAGGAGAATTTTTAAATAAACTTCCTAAGGATGGAGTATTGGCAGAAGGCCTTTTATCAGACGCCCTGGTTTATAATTGCAATAAGCGAGTTGTTACTTTGCCCCGTTCGTCAGTATCCGGAGCTGCTATCGAACAAACGGATCTTTCAATTAAGATTTTCGATTTACACTATATATTGCTTAGTGAATTTTGGAAGATAGAATCACTTGCTTATCCGGCTATTCATTATATAAGAGGTAATCCGGATAAATTCAGGTTAATAGGCACTGTATATGAAAATTATGATAAAGGCGTTTCTTCAAATGCAATTAGGCGTTCAGATTTTTTTTATATTTATGAAGTTCAGGAAAGTTTCTTTAGCGGCAAATAACTTTTAACTGTTAATGGCAAATTTTATTCCTTTAAAGAATTATTTATTTTATTGTTTTGACAAAATACTTATTATGTATAAACTTACGTGGCCATTTCTTGATGTTGGTTGTGGTGTAGGTGATCTGTCAGCTTATTTATCATTGAAGGGTTGGAATGGAAAGGCTATTGATATATCCGAAGCCGCCATCAATAAAGCTAAAATTAACTTGGCGTTATGTCCGCAGGTATTAGTGGAGAAGAGGAGCCTGTTTAGCGAAGAGCAGTATTACAATACAATATTTGCATGGGATGTTGTTGAGCATATTTCAGATGACCAAGCTTTCTTAAAAAAAATTTCATCACTTTTGTTGCCTGGAGGATATGCCTGTTTTTGTGTGCCAAGTAACCCTAAAGAATGGAGATGGGACGATGACTTCTACGGCCACATGCGCAGATATACTACAGAAGATTTGAATAAGAAATTAATAAATGTAGGGTTGACGCCGATTATTTCTTGGGATGTCACATATCCTGTTTTTTGGAGTATGCGCAGGTTCTATACTTTTTTTAAGAAACCGCCTAAGGATATTGCCCCAAATAAAGCTGTTCGAACAGAAAATAGCACTTTAAACAATGCTTGGGATCTTCCTCTGGCTTCTAGGATCCTAAACCGGCAATATTTGTTTTGGAAAATATTGTATAATATGCAATTTAATTGTTGTAGACAATCAATTGATCTGGGGCATGAAATGTTGGTCCTTGCGCAGAAAAACACAGGAGGCAGGAATGCCAACAACTAAAAATTCTAAGGTTGTAATTGTTATGCCGGCTTACAATGCCGAAAAAACTCTGCTTGCTACTTACAATGCTATACCGCCTCATAGCTATGACGAAATTGTGCTGGTTGATGATGCATCAAAGGATTTAACCTGCGAGTTGGCCCAGAGTTTACACGTACATCTTATAAAACATCCGGTTAATAAAGGCTATGGTGCTAATCAAAAAACATGTTATCGAAAGGCATTAGATTTGGGTGCAGATATTATTATTATGCTTCATCCCGATAATCAGTATGACCCCCGGCTGATACCTAATATCGCTTTACCAATTAAAGAAGGACAGGCTGATGTTGTTTTAGCTTCTCGATTTATTCGTGATCCTTACGATGGAGGTCCGCTAAAAGGGGGGATGCCGTTTTATAAAATTATCGCAAACCGTATTTTAACTTGGTTTCAGAATATGTGCATGGGTACATACTTCAATGAATTTCATACTGGTTATAGAGCCTTTTCCCGGGAAGCTCTTGAATCTGTTAAATGGTGGCTTAACTCGGATGATTTTGTTTTTGATAATGAAATTATAGCTCAGATGGTGGTGAAAAGGCTCATTTTCAAAGAGATTCCGGTAGTTACGAAATATTTTAAAGAGGCCAGCTCGATAAATTTTGCGCGATCAGTAAAATATGGGCTTGGGGTATTAAAAACTAGCATAAAGTATGTATTGCATACAAGGAATATCCGCAGATATGAGCAATTCCAGTGATTTTCTTTTAGATATACGCCCGCAGTGTAAACATGAAAGATCGCGAGTTTTATATCGCATTAATGATTATTCTGTAGTCGAATGTGAAGATTGTGGATTTAGAAAAACACATCCTATCCCAGCATTTAATAGCATAGAGGAGATTTATAATAAGAGGTTCTATTTTGGCGATCAGTCTAGGAGATTCCGGACTATTCCAGAAATGATAGTTAGGTTTTTTAGATTCTTCAGAGCGTTCAAGATTTTTATATTCTATAGGCCAAAACGCATTCTTGATGTTGGGTGCGGGCGTGGATTAATGTTGTTTTATCTAAAGAAATATTTTAAGGCTACTTTTGTTCTTGGAACGCAGTTTTCGGATCCGGCGATTAAGTATGCAAGGGAAAAATTAGGGTTAGAAGTACGAAAGGGGGATTTGCGAGAATTTTTTAAAGAAATTCCTAATAATCTAGACATGATTTCTTTCTGGCATGTTCTTGAGCATATTGATGATGTAGAAGCGTATATTTGTATTAGCTATGAACTGTTGAGGAAAGGTGGCAGGTTATTAATTGAAGTTCCCAACAGTGAGAGTTTCTCCCAAAGGTTAACAGGTAAGTCCTGGATTGGCTGGGATTTGCCAAATCACCTGACTCATTTTACTAATCAGTCTCTGACTAAGTTGTTGACGGAACATGGTTTTACGATAACAAAAAAAAGATATTTTTCATCTGAATACAGCATTTTTATGACTATGCAAAGCTTTTTGAATAAAATCTCTGGTCAGCAGAATTTATTTTATAACTTTCTTTGTGTCGGAGGTGTCGGCCGCAGATCGTTTTCTGAATTTATCGCACATGCTTTATTGGCAATCGTGTTATTGCCTCTTGCTTTTGTTGCAAATGTTATTCTTGGCAATACCAGGCATGGTGAAGTTATTCATTTTATCGCACACAAACCATAAATACAAATTTTGTTTCATATATGCAAATAAACTTCAATAATTTTTTTATCGGTAATCCACATAAAGATGGTAGATATTATCTTTATGATTGGGAGCATTTGAAAGAAAAATATGTTTCCATTGTGAATAAGGAAATGATTGTTGTTGAGATCGGATGTACATATCCTCAAAAAACTTATGATTTAGCTCGGCATTGCAAGATGCTACTAGGGATAGAGATTGATAAAAGCCGGCTGGTGAAGCCGGAAAAGAACATAAAAATAATTAATGCTGACTGGCAGAATTTAGGTAGCGTGCTTAAGGAGAACAGCGTAGATATTGTTGTAAGCTCGCATGTGCTTGAGCACGTTCCTGATGATTTAAAAGTTTTAAATGAAACATATAAGGTTTTAAGAAAAGGCGGCGTTTTATTGCTTATAACTCCCAGTCGGACGCGGTTGACGCGCAGCATTGCTAAACTTGTCTTTATGGAAAGTAAGTTTATCTATCCAGAACATTTAAGGGAATATTCGTATGAAGAGCTTCTGAAGTTAGTTTCAAGATCGGCATTCTCGGAATACCGTATTAACAAGACTGTACTCGGCTTGCATAGCGGTAAATTCATGTGCTATCTTAAGAAAAGTCCCGCAATATTAGACAGATTTACTAATTTCTTCGAAGCAATATTAATAAAATAGTTTCTTAAATCATTTCTACTGTGAAAACATGACGCCATTCACTAAAAAAATAAGTCTATTTTTTGTGTTCTTGGTAGTAATTTTCTTGGTCACCTTCCCATGGCTAATAAATATACTTAATTTTATTCCTGGTTTTCAATCCACTGACGAATCTTTTGCTGTTTTGCAAGGATTTTGGTGGTTGAAGCATTCATTTCTAATCGGCAAACCGCTGACGCTTGAGATTGTTACTGCCTATCCTTTTGGGCTTCAGCACGACGCATTTTCTATTTATCCTCTTTGGCTTCATTTAGCAAAGTGTCTTTCGATAATCGGCAATGAAGTGTTAGCATTTAATTTGGTGTTGTTTCTTAATCTGCTATTATCATTGATCGCGATGTTTTCGCTTTCTTATTATCTGACAAAAGATTATTTTTCCAGTTTTATTTCGGCTATTATATATGCGCTGTGTCCATATCAATTCGCGCGCATCTGGCAGCATTTTGCACTGACTTTTACAGCAGGGATGCCTTTCTATATTCTCTGTATGATAAAGTTATATTCCTCTGGCAAAGTAAAAGATATGTTTCTTTGCGTGCTCTCATTTTTCCTGGTTATTGTTTTTGAGCTTCATTATGCAGTGTTTATGTTTGTAACGACCGCAGCATTTATTACTTATATGCTTATATTTAGGAGGGGTCCGCTAAAACTTAATAAACTTAAAGTTTATTTGAATGCGTTTTTCTTGACAAGCGTACTTTCTATAGTCGCTATATTACCTTTTTTAATAAAGATTTTCTGGACGGTAAAGACTGCTAAGCCTTCCGCGTTTAGTATTGTTCGTCCATTTGAAGATTTGTTTGCTCAATCCGTCCACCCTTTAAGCTATTTTCTGCCATCTGCGGTACATCCTATGTTTGGAAAATTTACCCAGCAATTTGTCGGGACAAGTTTATACGGGGTAAGTTTTACTGAGCATACGCTTTATTTGGGTTGGGTGCCAATTATTTTGGCCTTTGTTGCGTTCAAAAGATACAGGAGTAAACAGCTGTCAGCTGTCAGCTGTCAGCTGTCAGCTGAAGAAAAAAAATATATTGGATTTTTTGTTTGCTTGGCTGTTGTGGCGTGGTTTTTTTCTCAACCTCCATGGTGGAATATATTTGGCCTTAAGTTGTATATGCCGTCTTTTTTTATGTATAAAATCTTACCTATGTTTCGCGCCTATTGCAGGTTTGGGATTGTGGTGATGTTGGCGGTTAGTGTTTTGGCAGGTTTCGGGCTTAAATTTATCCTGGAACGATTTAGATCTAATAAGACAAAAATTGCTGTAGCTATTTTAGCTTGTGGTTTAGTTTTATTTGAATTCTGGAATTGGCCGCCTTACAAGGTAATAGATGTTTCAACTTTTCCTTCAGTTTATGCTTGGCTTAAAGCTCAAACCGATGATATTGTTATAGCCGAATATCCTTTGGATGCCAGTTCTCCTAATGAGCTGTATAAGTTGTATCAGACTAAACATGAGAAGAAAATTATCAATGGGACTATCCCCGGCACTTATGCTAATAAAGTTGCTCAAAAGCTTGTGAAACTCTCAAGCCCAGATACAGTTTCGATGTTGAAATGGATGGGGGTAAAGTATGTTTTGGTGCACCATAAAGGCTATTTAAAAACCGGTTTAGCTGAAGATAGAGATGAATTGTTTTTAATCCCAAGAAATCCGGGGTTAAAGCATATTGGAACATTTCCTCTTGAAAACTGCCCCAATGAAAAGATTATGTGCATTAAAGATCCAGGTCAAATTGATGTATATGAGGCGGTAACAGATAAAGCCATTGATCCGCGTCCGTTGGTAGACGGTAGCTAGAAAACTAAAGGTAAAAAGTGCAGAATGTAAAGTTAGCAGAAAACTCCTTTTCAATTATTATCCCTACCTATAACGAGTCGGAAAACATGCAAGATATTTTGTCCCGCATTAAATCCGCCCTTCCCCAAGACCAATATGACTTTGAAATTCTTATGGTTGACGATAATTCTTCGGATAAAACCGCGGATATCGCTGAAAACGCGCTTGGTAATTGCGGCAGGGTGATTAGAAGGAAAGCTGTCCGCAGCCTTTCCTTATCAGTTCTTGATGGGATAAACCAAAGTAGCAATGATCTTGTCGTTGTAATGGATGCTGATGGCAGTCATCCCCCCGAACTTATTCCTGAAATGATAAAGGCCATAAATCAAGGGCACGATTTGATAGTGGCAAGTAGATATGTAGCGCACGCAGGTTCAAGTGGTTTCCCATTAAGTCGCAAGCTTGTATCGCGTTTTGCCTGTTTTATTGGAAATCTAGTTTGCCCTATACGAGATAATACTTCCGGGTTTTTCTGTATCAAGAAAGAATCCTTGAATGGCGTTATTCTTACTCCCAGAGGGTTTAAAATAGGCTTAGAGGTGTTTGCTAAAGCTAAATATCAAAGCTATAAAGAAATTCCCTATATTTTTGTTAATCGTATCAAGGGGAAAAGTAAACTTGGCATAGGCGCTATTTTTGACTATTTGGTTCAAGTGTTGAGATTGTTAGGTGATAGAAAATAATTAAAAACTTGGATTTCGTGCTTTGTATATGCTATACTCCCTTATCTGCCACGGAGTACAAGAAGGGAAGGGCATGGTAGAAGCTATAAAAAAGTTTTTTGTTCTATACTTAATAGCATTCTTTCTTAGCTTTCCACATTGTTACGCTTTAATAATTTCATCCCCCATAGTAGTTAGCCCTTCTACAATATTATCTATTCCCCCTAACACCGACCGCAATATTTCCTATAACTATACCGCCCCAACCGGAACATACGCAAGCATACAAGAAGCAGGACTTTTTATCGGTAGCAGTTCTACCATAAGAAATAATTCAGTTTATGTTTATTATCATCAAAGCACAAACAAGCTTTACCTGCGCAACGATTCCGACACCCAATGGTTAGGCGGCTTTACGCCAGGCTCAAATAATATAATTGAAAATTCACAAGTCCGCCTTAACTGCGCCTTAACCCGCGTGATCAAAGCTAGCAGCACTCTTAGTGTCAGCTGGTGCCTGAATTTCAAGCTTTCCTTCTCAGGAAAACGATACCTAGCCATGATATCCAAGAAATTAACCTCAAGTCCAACTGTATCATGGGCCCCATGCCCGAATATCCAGATAAATTCCCAGCCCCTAACAGGCCTTATAGCTGCGGCATCCGGAATGAACAAAATCAATGTTCCTGTAACATACCTAACAATATATTCTGATCCCGACGGCTGGCAGAATTTAAACAACGCATGCCTTTTAATCTTAGACGCCACAACTAATGCCTATATCGGCTATTTTTATTACAACCAAAACACCAACCGTATTTACCTGCGCAATGATACAAATTCCGCATGGTTGGGCGGTGTTATCCCAGGGGCAGAAGCAATAATCCAGAACTCTTTTGTTAGCCTGAATTGCGCAAAAACTACCGTAACCGGCTCCGGAACAAGTATCTTTATCCGCTGGCAAATAACCTATAAAGACCAGGCTGTGGGTAATAAAAAACTCTATGTATCATCTACTGATGATCTTTCTGCATCAAGCGCGTTACTGCAAAGAGGATGGTGGAAAGTTACTGACTCCGGAGAAACTATCGGACAAGCCGGAGGAGAAGTAACATCCTCTGACGGGAAAATAAAATTAATCATCCCCTCTGGCGCGTTAACTTATAGCGCTTTCATCTCATTAGAGAATCAAAAAACAACTCTTTCCGGCTCTGCCCCAGAAGGAACCGGGCTCTTAAGCGCGGCAGAATGCTTGCCTTATGGCTTGGTATTCAGTAAGCCTGTGCAATTAATCTACACCTTACCCAAAGCAGAAGTCCCGGGCACTGAAACCGAGCTTGGGCTTTATGACGCAAACCAATTAAAAATTATCCCCACCGGGCAAATCTCCCAAGTTAATGCTGACGGGTACACAGTTAAATTCCTGCTGCAACACTTCTCAACTTATGCCGCGTTAAAAAGTTTAGCTCCCCAAAATACTCCTATTGGTTCAGCAGTGAGAATTCCTTTGCCGGATCTGTTTACCGGAGCTTTTGGACACGCCATTCCCATAACTGTACCCTCGGGAAGAAAAGGGATCCAACCTGCGTTAGGATTAAGTTACCGCTCTTCAAACCCCAATTCCTGGACTGGAGTTGGATTTAGCCTTAATCCCGGCTACATCACCCGCTCAACGCGGCTTGGGCCGCCATCCTACATTGATACCCAAGATACCTTTTATTTTATAACTGATGCCGGAACAACAGAATTGGTGCATTTAATTGACAACCTCTATCAGGCAAAGATAGAATCCGGCTTTAACAAATTCTTTAAAGAATCTGATGACTCTTGGCGCATCTTAGGCAAAGACGGAAGCGTAATTTACTTAGGCCAAAGTTCTGAATCCAAAGAAGGCTCTAGTAAGGGAACATTTAGCTGGTATATTACCAAGGCCATGGATATAAACGGAAATTACCTTACCTATTCCTATACCAAAGACCAGGGTAAGTCTTATCTTAGCCTTATAAATTACACCGGACACACATCAGGGATTTCTCCCACAAACACTGTAGAATTTACATTAGAAGATAGGACTGACATTCCTTCAAGTTATATCTCAAGCGCTAAGATTGCCACAGCTAAGCGCTTAAAAGAAATACTAGTTAAAATTAAAGGAGACTTAGTCTGGCGCTACGAATTGGAATACGCCTACAGCCCAGATACCAACCGCTCGCTGTTAAAGTCAATCAAGCAGGTTGCTGCGGATGGGAAAGCGTTGCCGGAGCAGAAGTTTGGGTATCAGGCGGGGAAGTAGACAGAAGTCAGAAGACGGAAGACAGAAATAAAAAGAAGACATGGATAATCAAGGGATTAAAAAGGCACTGGATTTAAAGGTTTACCAAATGTCTTACAAATTGGCCATGGAAATATTTGAATTAACCAAGAAATTTCGTAAGGAAGAAACTTATTCATTGACTGATCAGATACGAAGATCTTCTCGATCGGTGGCTATAAATATTAGAGAAGGATTTGCCAAAAGAAGGTACGAACAATTGTTTATTAGGCACCTCAATGACGCACTTGGATCAAGCGAAGAAACGCGAGGCTGGTTAGATTTTTCTTTAGATTGCCAGTATATTTCAAAAGAAGATCACGATAATTTGAATATTCAGTATGACCAGCTCAACGCTATGTTGTATAAATTAATGACTAATTGGAAAACTAAGGAGGTCTTAAATGAAAATTAGAACTCGATGCTTTGTTTTTTCTGTCTTCTGTCTTCTGTCTTCTGTCATCTGTCCTTTAACCTACGCAGCTGTTCCTCATCTCTTAAATTACCAAGGCCGGCTCACCGACCCAAGCGGCGCGCCGTTAAACGGCTCCTACGCGATTACCTTTCGTATTTACGACGCGGAAACTGCCGGAAATCTACTCTGGGAGGAAACCCAAGCCGGAGTATTAGTTCAGAAAGGAATCTTTAATATTCTTCTTGGATCAGTGACTAACCTTGGACTTGCTTTTGACAAGCCATATTTCTTAGAAATTAAAGTGGGAAATGAAGTAATGAATCCAAGACAGAGAATTGCTAGTGCTGGGTATGCAATAAGAGCGGAAAAGGCAGAAGACGCAAATACAGTGGGGAATGTAGGCGTAAGTACAGCGCCAGTCGCAAATAAAATATTACCTCTGGATAACAATGGAAAAATTCCTCAATCGGTAATAGGTTTAAAAACTTACGATAGCGGTTGGTTTGCTGTTACTACTGGAACAAAATATGATAGAACTCATAACTTAGGGACAACCAAAGTTATCATCCAGATATATATAGCCCAAAATTCTGACGGTAGTGGATGGTGCACAACAGAAAGGCAGTTGTTTGGTTTTGATCTGCAAAGAGGAATTGTAATGTGCGGGCTAACTAATACTACTATATCCATTAGAACCGGGATACATGGAATAATGGTTAACGTATTAAACGCAGCCGGTAATGAAATCACTGGGAATAATTGTTACGCAAGAATAATAATGTTAGCCCTTGAATAACAATAATTATGCTTAAAAGAATCCTCTCGCTAACTCTAATTTTTCTTCACCTAGCCACCTTTGGCCCGGGAAGAGAGGCGCTGGCATTTATCTCGCAAAGCGCAAGCTACAAACTTACCTCTGGCATTGCTCAAGGAGGGCAAGCGCAATCTTCAATATCTACCAAGCTTCCCTTGGCAACTATCGGCGAGCCAATCTTAGGCAAATCAACAAGCGCCAACTTCACTCTAACAAGCGGTTTTGTGGCTACCTTGCAATCCAATCCGCCTGTCTTAACCCAAAAAATCCCATTTCAAACCTGGCAGAAAAACACCAAAAAAGAATCTGCATTTGATCTAGACAATTATTTCTCCAGTCCTGACGGCAGCAGCTTAACCTATACCGTCTCTGGAAACTCTAATATAAAAATCTCCATAGACCCTGCAACCCACATAGTAAGTTTTGAACAGCCCGAAGGCTACATCGGTTTTGAGAAAGTCTATTTCACTGCCACTGACAGCGAATACAATTCTACCAAAAGCAACAAGGTTGCTCTTCGCGTAGAAGACCCAATTGGCCCAGACAAACCTGCCATCATTGATATGGCAGTTACTCCCTCAATAATCAAAGAAGGCGGCACCATTACGCTTTTTGTTACTGCCCAAGACCCTGACGCAGGGAATTTGGTTTTTACCTACAACAACTTCTTCACCGAAACCCGCCGCTGGCAGGAAAACGGGTTTTGGTATTCTGAAGCCACCTGGCAAACAGGAGCTAATTCCAATGGCCACTATTTAGTAAAGGTAACCGTAACTGATCCCACGGGCCTATCTGACACAGATGAAATAACCATCAACATCGGAAACTCCAATAATCCGCCGGTAATTTCACCAATAGCTGATATTACCGTAAACGAAGGCCAAACCGCGGTAATTAACCCGCAAGCCACAGATGCTGACAGCGACCCAATAGTCTTTTATTTTTCCTCGCCCTTTAACACTCAAGGTTATTGGTTAACAGATTATAAAAGTTCTGGCACATACAATATCATCGTCACTGCTTCAGACGGAATTGACACTACAAGCACCACTTGCAAAGTAACCATCAACAACATAAACGGCCCGCCAGAAGTAAAATTAGAATTGTCCAAATACACAGTAAGCCCTAATGAGCAGTTTGACATAAATATTACCGCCTCTGACCCGGACAATGACACGCTTACCTATATAATCAAAAAAGATACTACAGAACTTGAATCCGGAAATATCACCAATACCCATACTGCCAATACCTCATTTACCAATATCGGCGACCACAAAATAACTGTTATTGTCACTGACATAAACGGCCTATCTACAACCAAAGAGCAAGGTGTAGATGTTGTTGATCCTAATGCCGACAGAAACGCGATTAACCCGATCATGGGAGATTTTAACGGCGATGCCTTAACTGATTTGGGCCTTCATAATTCCGACAGCGGCACTTGGGAAATCTGCCTGTCCGATAAAGGAATTTTTAGAAACGCGGTGGATTGGACAACTGGTTTTGGTAATTCCCGCGACTGGTGGCCCATAGGCGGGGATTTTAATGCTGATGGCAAATCAGATATCGGTGTTTACAATAATGCTACCGGTGAATTAAAAATCGCCTATTCCACAGGCTCAAGCTTTACAACCGGCACAACAGTATTAACTGTGCCTTTCGCTAGCTACTCCTGGCAGCCGGTAACCTCAAACTTTAATGCTGACAAATACACTGATTTTGCCCTCTATAACAAAGACACAGGCGAAATAAAAGTTGCCTTAGGAAGCGCAACTGGCTTTGGAGAATTTGCTACTTGGGCTACTCTTGGCACTGGTTACACTGCCACATCCGGTGACTTCAATGGCGACGGCCTAAGTGATATCTTATTACTCAAGAAACAAGGCGGGGAAGTCCGGGTTGCCTTTTCTAATACCAGCGCCTTTGTAGATGAAACTAACTGGGCGTCTGGTTTTGCCTCAGAGCAAGATATCATTCCAGCTGATTTTAATAATGACGGCCTAACTGATCTTGGCTATTGGGACAAATCCGGTAACTGGTATTACGCTCTCTCAACTGGCAACAAATTCATCCCTCAGGCTGATAAATGGCTGGAATCTTTCGGCTCTTCCAATGATGAATCCGCCACCGTTGGGGATTTTAACGGCGATGGAGTAACTGACGCCGCCTGCTTTGACCGAGATGATCAAGGTATTAACCGCTGGAACACTAAACTATCTACCAACAAGCCAGCAGATCTTTTAACCGACATTGATAACGGTATTGGCGGAAAGACCAAAATCGTGTATACCTACGCCGCAACCGGGGACAATCCGGTTCTGCCATTTCCGGTCTATGTGGCAAATTCCGTATCTTCCATAAATACTATTGGCCTGTCACCTGCAACCTATACTCAAAACTTCATCTTTTCCGGAGGTTATTACGACGCCTTAGAGCGCGAATTCCGCGGCTTTGCCAAAGTTACAGTTAAAGACCCCATAACTAAGAATTATAGCGAAACTTACTTTTATCAAGGAAAAACCCCAGAGCAGGACGGTGCTTTAAAGGGCCAGATAGAAAAAATCATCTCTTATGATGGAAACAATTGCAAAATAAGCGAAAGCATCAATACCTATGAAGTAAAAAAATCCGGCTCATCCACTAATCTCTTAGGCTTTCCCTATGTTAAAGAACAAAATACTACTGTCTGGGAAGAAAATACTACCAGCCTCTCTACAAAGCAAACCTTTGATTATGACAATATTGGAAATGTTATTACGACTCAAGAATACGGCGACTTAGATAAAACTGGCGATGAAAAATCTATTCTTACAAATTACGCCCAAGCCTACACAGTTGGCACTAACGGACAGGGTTTTAACCGACCTACAGAAACTATTCTCAAAGATAAAGATTTAATTACTGTTTCCCGGAAAACTTTTGAATATGACATTAAGGGAAATCTATTTAAAGAAATATTATACATCACTAATCCTATCACAAGCACGCAAACTACAGCTTCCACAACATATTTCTATGATATGTTCGGTAATCTTACTACTACAACCAACGCCAAAGGAAATAGTGTTATTACCGAGTATGAAACCGAATTCTACACTTACCCCAGCAAAGTTAGCAATGCTTTGGATCAAAGTATTGAATATACCTACGACACGCGTTTTGGCGCGGTAAAGACTGTCAAAGACACAAATGGCGTTGTTACCCGGACTTCTTATGATTCCTTGGGAAGAGTAGAATACGTTAAAAACGCTAAAGATGAAATAACTACTAGTTACAGTTATCCAGATTTCAATACCAAGATAACTACCAAGCCCGGCGGATTCTACAGCAAGGAATATATTGACGGTTTAGGCAGAAAATACAAGACTGTTTCACAAGGTGAGGATGGAACAGGCCCAAGAGAAGTAACTAGCGAAGTATATTTTAACAATAGAGGCCTAAACGAAAAGGAATCCTTAGCCCATTACATAGATGAATCCGAAGATAATATTTCTTACATTGTCTATGAATACGATATCCGCGGCAGAGTTAAGAAAACCATATCTGACTTCCCGGGTACCCTAAAGGACGCCGAAGCTAGTGTTAGTTATATTACACCTGTTTACACCGAAACTACTGACCCGCGCGGCAAACGAAAAGGAACCCTCAAAGATATTAACGGTAATCCCATTGAAATTACAGAATTTACTTCCGATGGAATATTTAAAACCAAATACGACTACGATATCCAGAATAACCTTATCAAGACTACTGACCACTACGGAAATATTACCCAGATATTCTATGACTCTTCCGGAAAAAAACTAAAGATGATTGACCCGGATATGGGAACATGGAGTTATGAATATGATGAACTAGGTAACCTTGTCAAACAAACTGATGCCAAAAACCAAGTAATAACTTTTGAATATGATGTTCTTAATAGATTAGTAAACAAGCAGATGTCAGATGTCGGAGGACAGAAGTCAGAAGTTAGCTATATATATGATGATACCTCAAAACCAAATTGCATAGGAAGACTCTCCAAAGTAAATGATGGATACTCTAAAACTGAATTTTTCTATGACATCTTAGGAAGAGAAACCAAATCCACTAAGACCATCAATGACACCGACAGCTTCTCTTATACAGTAGAGCGCGAATACGACATCTTAGACCGCTTAACCAAGCTTACCTATCCTGATGGTGAGGTGGTTAACTATGCCTATGATACAAATTCAGGGCTTTTGGAAAAAGTTTATAATAATACCAACACTTATGTCAAAGATATAACCTACAATGCCAAAGGACAAATTAAAAATATTTCTTACGGAAATAATACCAAAACCGAATATACCTACGGGCAAGATTTACGGCTATCCAGAATCCAGACGACAGAAGTCAGAGGACAGACAAATCTACAAGACCTAAACTACGACTTTGATTCAAACGGTAACATTACTACCTTAACTGATAACCTTACCTCAAATATAAGGCAATATGATTATGATGATTTGGACAGATTAATCCAAGCCCGCAATACCCCAAGCCCACAAGGCGGATACACTGATTTTTATTTCCGCTATGATGCAATCGGAAATATGACCTATAAGTCAGACATAGGTGAAATGCGCTATGAAAGCTCACGGCCGCACGCAGTTACTTCTGCCAACGGCTATTCCTATGATTACGATGCCAATGGCAACATGATCTCTCATAAAGGAAGAAGATTAATCTACGATCTGGAAAATCGCCTCACCCATGTAGTAAATGGCCCCTGGACCGAAGATTACATGTATGACGGCGATGGAGGAAGAGTTCGTAAGTCAACTTATGACAATACCGGAAAAGCAGACCTCACAACTTATATCGGCTCATTGTATGAAGTGCGCTCCACAACCGATAGTCCAAAAGCAATAGTTAAGCATATCTTTGCTGGAGCTAATCGTGTATGCACGGTTACGAAGAATGAGGGAGGAGGGACGAAAGACGTATCCTTCTATCATTCTGACCATTTAGGAAGCTCTAATGTAATTACTGATGCAAATGGGAATTTGGCTGAACATTATGAATACATGCCCTATGGACAAGTTGCTTCGTCCATCGTCTCTCGTCCTTCATCTCTGGTAACCCATAAGTTCACCGGCAAGGAACTGGACGCAAGCGGACTCTACTTCTACGGCGCACGGTATTATGATCCAGAGATCGGCCGCTTCATCACCACCGACACCATCGTCCAAGCTCCCTACGACCCCCAATCGTTGAACAGATACAGCTATTGCAGGAATAATCCGCTGAATTATGTGGATCCTACCGGACATAGCTGGTTTAGTAAGTTCTGGAAGGCAATATTTCAGCCAGTAATTAGTTTTATAGCTGCAGTGGTTACTGTCTTCTTCATGCCGTCTTTTGCTCCATTAATCGCGCAATATGGCTTTATGAACGTAGCAGGCACTGTTGGAGCTTCGGCAGCCGGGGCTTCAGGGATATTAGGCACCGGAGAGGGTAGGAAATTTACTAAATGGCTTGGGAAAGAAGTCTTTGATGATATTTTGGGAATGCCGCCGGGAGTTGCGAACTTCTTTTCGTCATTAGTGTCACATACCGTTCTTGCTTCTGGTATTTTTATGGGATTGTCTTCCATAACGATGCCTGCTAATACTAGCGGCCCCAATTATACTAAGCCAGAAAATCAAGGCGGTGAATTTGCTGACCTTGGAAAAGATATTAAATTAGGAAGAGGAGGTTCTTCTGCGAATTATCTTAAATCGACTGTTGAAGATGGCTCAAGTTTAACGGCAAAATTTGATTACACACAACAAGGTCTCGTTGCTTCTGATATAGCTTTTAAAGGCACGCCAGGCGTAGAACAAGTAATGTCAGCATTGAATATAAGACACACCGCAGCTTTAGTAAATTTTAATGGTAAGCTATGGGATTCAGCAGTTAATACTTCGTTAATATCACCGTTAAAGGGAGCAATTTATGCTATGCCTTGGACTGCAACTTGTCATCAGGCTACATTCAATAGCTTGATGGCAGGGGGCATGAGCGCAGCAGGCGCATTTGGTGCGACTTTATCCCAAGGAACCTCTTCTTATGTTATTTCAACTTCTATATACGGTATTAATGGTGGATTTGGAATGTCTGGAATCGCCAATGCAGAGGTAGATAAAAAATGAGGGAATTATTATTTGTAATTATTTTTTTAACTATTAACCTGGTCCCTTGTTATTCAATGGAAAAGATCGATAAAACATTAACAGATAGGGCAAAAAGGCAGGTAGATGAATCAGTGAAAGAAGCGAATAAGCGAGAACAATTTTGGCGAAACAATATTGAAACAAAAATTTATGTAGGCATGACCATCGATGATTTTAAGAATTTATTCCGCGATTATATTACGAAAGAGGAGGGAAACGTTATATATTTTACTGAGCCAGAAACCGGGGAAAAATCTCGCGTAACTTTTACTGATGGTTTACTTTCGAAATATGAACGTTTCGGAAGATGGTATGGGATTTATGGCACAGGTAGTTATGGAGATATTACCTCTGTATTAAGAGAAAAATAAAAAGATACATACGGTTTCCGTTTTGTTCGGGATACCGTCTCTGAGTCGTTCCTGAAAATGAAAATGCTGAAAAGAGCATTAATTTTTTTTGTGCTTAGGCTTGATTGGATGTGCTACCAGCGGATTTGCAAGAATAAAGGGGACGGTTGTACTAGCTCAATAATTCGGTAACCTTTTGGAGTTTATCAAAAGGTTTTGACAAAGTATACATAATAGTGTATACTTTGTCTGGAGGTGAAAAGTATGGTAAATACGATCAGTTTAAAGAAGCTGCGGCCGGAGTTACCGGCGGTTATCAAGAATATTGACTCCAGACTAGACCGCTATGTTGTGATTAAAAGAGGAAGGCCAGTCGCGGTAATGATAAACCCGGATGATTTCGAAGGTTTACTTGAAACAATTGAAATCCTTTCTGATAAAGATGCGGTAAAACGGATCCGAAAAGCAAAAAAGGAAATAGCCGCGGGTAAAACTATATCAATGGAGCAGTTGCGCCGCAAATTAGAGAAGAAGGCAAATGTATAAAATCGAATTTTCTCATAGCGCATCCAAACAGCTTGAGAAGATTTATACAATTGATAAAAAACTCTATTCCCGCTTGATAACCGCAATAGAAGGCCTCAAAATAAATCCCTTGCAGGGGAAAAGCTTAAAAGGAAGGCTTTTTGGCGCATATTCACTTCGCATAGGAGATTATAGGGTTATTTATATGATTCAGAAAAACAAGCCGGTAATCTACATTATTGACTTGGGCCATAGAAAGGAAATTTATAGATAGCTTGAAGTGTGCCTGCCGGCAGACATGAAACATCTTGACATTATGACATTATGACATTATGATGCTATTCTTTCCTCGTAAGATAAAGGAGGAATGAATATGTTAACAAAACGTTCTACCATATATTTTGACCCGGCAATCCACAGAGTGCTTAAGTTTATGGCCATTGAAACCGACCAGTCTATTTCCGATATTGTTAATGCGGCTATCCGCCATGAACTAGCAGAAGACCAGGAAGATTTGGCTGTATTTGCCAAAAGGGCCAAAGAACCAACCATATCTTACGAAGCACTCTTGAAGAAACTAAAAGCCGATGGGAAGATATAAGGTAGAGATTAAAAAATCCGCGGCTATTGAGTCTCTTTCCGAAAACCCTCGCCCGTACGATTGCAAGAAATTATCCGCTGGGGAAAAATATCGTGTCCGCTGTGGGAATTACCGCATTCTCTATTCTATTGAGGATAAAATCTTGATTGTTTATATCGTTAAGGTGTGGCATCGCAGAGATGTCTATAGGGCTAACTAAGAATAAGGTGCGCATATCTAGAGGAGGAATATGATGGAAAACAAGAATAATGCGGCAAATGTTAAAAAAGGGTTCTGGGCCAGATTAATGCAGAGCTTGGATAAAAAAATGCAGGAGCAGGCCAAGAAACAACCGTGTTGTTGTGCGGGCAAGAAAGAAGAAAAGGATGATTCGTGCTGCAATCCTTAATAGACAGGCTGACCTATTCAGTTTTACGCCTGCCTCCTGAAGCTCTATGGGCGCAAGCAGTAAATTTCTTTCTCTATGATTCGCTGAAGATAATATTTCTTCTTTTTGCCATGATCAGCGTAATCGGAGTCTTGCGCACTTACATCGCGCAAAATACGATTAAACAATGGCTGGCTAAAAGAGGGCTTTTCGGGTATTTCTTTTCCGCTTTATTCGGGGCGGTTACTCCATTTTGCTCTTGTTCGTCAATCCCCATATTTATAAGCTTTATTAAGGCAGGCATTCCGTTGGGGATCACTTTTTCCTTTCTTGTTACTTCGCCCATAATCAATGAATACCTTGTAGTTTTAATGCTTGGATTCTTTGGTTGGAAGATCGCCTTAGCTTATGTTTTAAGCGGCTTGGTTATTGGAATTGTATCTGGTTATGTTCTGGGAAAGATGAAACTGGAGCGCCATTTAGAAAAAGATTTTTCAAGCCAGGAGGATATTAAGCAGGATAAGATTTCTTATTCTAGTTTTAAAAGCCGTCTGGATTTTGGCCTAAGTGAAGCGTTTTCCATTACCAGGAAAATCTGGTTTTGGGTATTGATCGGGGTAGGCATTGGCGCTTTGATACACAATTATATTCCCAAAGAAAATATAGAGCATGTTATCGGGAAGACCGGCTTATTTTCGGTTCCGATAGCTACCTTGATCGGGGTGCCTCTTTATGGCAGCTGCGCCGCGATTGTGCCTGTGGCAGTGGCTTTATTTGAGAAAGGGTTTCCTCTGGGTACCGTGCTTTCTTTTATGATGGCAGTATCCGCGTTAAGCTTTCCTGAAGCTGTAATGTTAAGGCGCGCCATGCGTTTAGAGCTTATCGCTATATTTTTTGCCGTTACCGCCTTGGCAATTATTCTTACCGGATATTTATTCAATTTTCTGCAGAATTTCCTATTATAATCTTTTTATTTCTGTTATAATTAAGTTTCTAAAATTGAGCTTTTTTATGGGGCAGGACAATAGGGGAATTAAAACTTGACAATATGCCTGCTATAGTATATACTCTATATTGAATATAACTTATAAACTATAGAGATGGATAGTCAAATACGGGATTTTCAGAAAAGCATATTAAAAGCATTCTCAACCTGCGCGGGCTGTTTTGCTCTTGCCGGTGGGACGGCATTGGAATTATTTTATCTTAAGCACCGTTTTTCTTTTGACCTTGATTTATTCTCCGTAAAATTTAGCGAAAAGGAAATCCGGGACATAATTTCTGTTTTTAAGAAGCAAACAGGGGTAAAGGTCAAGTTAGTTTCGGAAATGGTTTTACCGTTTAGTGCCAGAGTTAAGTTTTTTTCTCTTTCTGGCGGCGCTGGCAAAAAAGCGTTAAAGATTGATTTTGTTGAAGAGGTTCTCTTAAAGAAACCAAAAATATTGCATTTTGACGGGATACCTGTTTATTCGGCAGAAGATATATATTATCAGAAGATCGCTTCTATCGCGGGAACAGGTTTTGTCCAAGATCAATTAGGCAGAGAAATTTCTACCGGCAGGAATCAGGCTCGGGATGCTTTTGACGTATATTATCTGTCAAACGAAGTTACGCCGCTTCATGTATTCTTAAAGAAAATGCCTGCTAATTTTCAACGGGGCATGGTTAGCTGGTATCAGTCGTTTTCCCGGGGAGACCTTAAAATATCTCTTTTGGATTTAGACATCTATGATAAGAAATTTGACAGCCGTGACATGATATCGCATCTGGACAGTGAAATTAAGAAATTTATCAAAGAGGCCATGGAATGAACATTTCAAAATATTTCTGGAATTTAAACCAGGAAACCTTAAAGCAAGCAGCTGGCGCGTTGAAAGACAAAAATAACCCGAAATTCATACCGCGCGCAGTTGATCTTCTTTCGCGCTGTCAAAAGCCGAAAGAAGTCTTTGCTATTATACATAAACAAGACTTTGTTGATACTTGGCCTAAGATAAATACTTATTGGAGAAAATACGGGCAGAATAGCGACTTTAGGAATTGGTGGCAGGCTGTTTATGAGCAGATTGTGGGGCAAGATGATTCTAAGCGGATGCCAAAAGGGTCTGTACCCTTTTTCTATCTAAAGATAGGCAATCTGATTAGAGAGGCAAGAATATCTGCTGGTTGGAGCCAAAAAATATTGGCCCTTAAAACAGGGATGCGTCAGCCGGATATTTCCAAGATTGAAGAAGGCAGGAAGAATATTACATTATGGACGCTTGCCCGGCTGTGTGCCGTGCTTGGCATTAAAAAAATCGAACTTTAATGAATATATTAGGCATCTCATGTTTTTACCACGATAGCGCCTGCTGTCTTGTGCAGGACGGAAAAATCATTGCCGCCGCGCAGGAAGAGCGTTTTACGCGTAAAAAGCATGATTTTAGTTTCCCTGCCCATGCTTTAGCCTTTTGTTTAAAATACGCCGGTATCTCTATTAAAGACGTGGATTTAATCGTTTTTTATGAGAAGCCCTTCATAAAATTTGAGAGGATTCTTGAAGCTTCGCTTTCTTACGCGCCATTAGGAATAAGTCAATTTGTGCAGGCAATGCCTTTATGGTTAAAACAGAAGCTTTGGATCCCGGAAATTATTCGCCAGAAGCTTGAATATACGGGTAAAATTGCTTTTTGCGGCCATCACGAGGCGCATGCCGCCAGCGCGTTTTATCCCTCGCCCTACCAGAACGCGGCATTTTTGACTATGGACGGGGTTGGGGAGTGGGAGACCGCCAGTTTTGGCACAGGCAAGGGGAATTCTTTAGAGATAAATTCTTATCTTCGTTTTCCGCATTCTTTGGGTTTGTTGTATTCGGCGTTTACTTATTTCTGCGGGTTTAAAGTTAATTCCGGCGAATACAAATTAATGGGGCTGGCCCCATATGGAGAACCCAGGTTTGCCTGTTTAATTAGAGATAAGCTTTTAGATTTAAAAGATGACGGCTCTTTTAAACTGAATATGAAATATTTCGGCTTTGGCTACGGCTTAAGAATGACCAACAGCGCCTTTGATAAGTTATTTGGCATGTTACCGCGAAAGCCCGAAACAAAAATTACCCAAGATTATATGGATATTGCCGCGTCAATCCAGCAGGTTACCGAAGAGATTATGCTTAAAATGGCGCGTCATGTGCGCCAAGTTACCGGGCAAGAGAATCTTTGTTTGGCAGGAGGCGTATCTTTAAATTGTGTCGGTAACGGTAAGATATTACGCGCGGGAATTTTCAAGAATATCTGGATCCAGCCGGCAAGCGGAGACGCTGGGGGCGCATTGGGAGCAGCCTTGGTGGGGTGGCATAATTATTCAGGAAAAACACGTAATCCAGAAAGTGTAAGCGATAGTCAAAAATCGTCTTTATTAGGGACAGAATATGCCCAAGAGGAAGTAGAAAATTTCCTGAAAACTCAAAGTGTGCCTTATCATAAGCTAGATCTTGCGCAAATCCCGGAAAAAACAGCGGATTTAATCATTAACGGCAATATTATTGGCTGGTTTCAGGGCAGGATGGAATATGGGCCAAGGGCCCTTGGCGCAAGAAGCATTATCGGTGATGCCAGAAACACCCAAATGCAGTCTAAAATGAACCTTAAGATTAAATATCGTGAATCTTTTCGTCCATTTGCTCCCACAGTATTAAGTGAAGAGGCGGGAAAGTGGTTTGAAATGGATTGCGAAAGCCCGTATATGCTGCTTGTCGCAGATTTAAAAAAAGAAAAGCGCTCTGGCAATCCGCTGGAATTAGAAAAGGCAAATGGCTTTGATAAATTAAGGATAGAGCGCTCTATTGTTCAGGCGGTAACCCACGTAGATTATTCCGCGCGTGTTCAGACGGTGAAAAGAAGCGATAATCCGCTTTACTATGACACCATAAACGCGTTCTTCAAGAAAACCGGATGCCCGGTAATCATCAATACTTCTTTTAATGTGCGCGGTGAGCCGTTAGTGGAGAGCCCGCAGGATGCCTTCAGGTGTTTTATGCGCACAGAAATGGATTATTTGATCATCGGGCAGTATCTTTTGGATAAAAAAGAGCAAAAACAAATGCCTAAGGATACATCCTGGCAGAAGGAATTTGAACTGGATTAAGCTTATGGATATTGTATTTGATAAGAAGACATTAAAAAATTTCGGCTTAACTATGGCAGTTGCCTTAGCAGTTATTTTTGCCTTGGTTTTTTTCTTTCACAAGCATATCAATTATTGGCTATTAGCGATATCCCTAATTTTTCTTGTTTTAGCGGTAGTTTGCCCTTTTGTTTTAAAGCCGGTTTATATTTTATGGATGAAGCTGGCAAAGATCTTAAGCTGGATAAATACCCGTATCTTGTTGATCATTATGTTTTACCTTATTTTTACACCCATTGGAATAATGATAAGATTGTTGGGCAAGGATTTATTGGAAAGAAAGATTGATAAGAATAGTAAGACTTACTGGAAGAAAAAAGAGAAGGGGGAATTTACCCCTGAAAGTTATTTGCACCAATTTTAATGGTACCTTTGCCTATCGTAACCTTGGCAATAAGGATTGCCAAGTACGCCCCGCGGGGCGGAAGGCAAAGTACGCCCTTACTGGGCGGAGGATCAAGTGTTTAGTTTTCTACTGGAGGAGGGGGTATGGGGAAGTTTACAATATTAAAAGAATTTTGGATGTTTTTAAGAGTACGCAAGAAATGGTGGCTGACCCCGATAGTGGTGATGCTTCTTCTCTTGGGGCTTTTAATCTTTTTCTCGCAATCGTCCGTTGTAGCGCCTTTTATTTATACTTTATTTTAGAAGCGGGGGCAAGTTCCTATGAAGAAAATTATTCTATTAATTTTAGCCTTCGGGTTTGTCATCGCGGTTTTTAATTATCGTGCCAACAGCGATATTCCAGGCATTATTGATAAGCTTAATGCGCCGATTAATAAAGCGCAAAGCAGTGATTTGGCCTATAAAGTGTACTTATTTAATTTAATTCCCATCGCCGAGGCTGTAGTTAAAAGCCCAAAGGCAGAAACATATTCCGGGAAGAAAGCGCTGCATCTTGCGATGGAGGCGGCGACAACGCAAAATATCGCGTTTCTTTTTAAAGGCAATGTGAAACTTGATTCTTATCTTGATCCCAAAACCGGAAATCCGGTTTATTTCCGTCAGGAGTTATTTACCAGCAATCATGGGCAAAAGATCAAAGAGGTTTATTATGACCAGGCCGCAGGGGTTATGGCCTTAAACGGGGTCAGGCGCGTGATTTTTCCTGATACGCAGGATTTTCTTTCGCTTGTTTATGGGATGGGGAAGTTTGATTTTACCAAGAATCCGCGGTGTAAGTTTTATATTAATACCAACCAGAAAAACTACGTTTTTTTGGGTGCCGCAGCGTTAAAGCCTGTCCGGAAGGGAAGAAAAACTTATGATCTGCTAAACCTGCAGGCGCAGATAAGAAGAGAAGACAAAAATAATCCATACCATAGGACAAACCTCGGTGTTTATATGTTTGAAGGCGTGCCAGTTTATATAAGGGTTGTTGCCTCCGGGATATTAATAACCGCAAGACTATATGATATAAGGCAATGATCGCGTTTTTGTTTTCCAATATTGTTGTTTTAACCTGCGCGGTTGTCTTAAGCAAAAACATTTTAAGAATAACCAATGCGCTGGAATGCGGTATCGCGTCTTTTATATTATATAGCGCGCAAATTGTCTTTACTGAAATTCTATTAGGGGTATTTGAGAGGCTTACCTTTTCTAATCTTATCCTTGTCCACAGCGGCATTTTGGTTTTGGTATTAGCTTGCGCGCGCCAAAAAAATAAGCGCATAAGCCGGATAGATTTTCCGCTTAATAAATTAGAGCGCTTCATTTGCGCCTCAATAATAAGTTTCCTTTTAGTGAAAATGGCTGTTGTTCTGTTAAATCCCCCAATGGGCTGGGATGCGATCAATTATCATTTGACTTTTCCGGTGCAGTGGCTGAAAAACGCCAATCTTAATATCCCGGTTGTTGTGGGTGACGACCCCAGCCCCACATATTATCCGATTAACGCAAGTTTGTATTATTTCTGGTTGATCCTTCCTTTTAAAAGCGTTTTTTTGGCAGATGCCGGGCAGTTTCCATTTTGGCTGTTATCTGTGTTGTTGGTATATAAAATTATCCGTTTCTTCAAGGCGGACAGGGAAGTTTCATTTTATGGGGCGTGTTTGTTCGCGGTTATCCCGAATCTTTTCCGTCAAATAAGTATTGCCTATGTTGATTTGATGGTCGCGGGTTTGTTTTTATCCGGGTTGTATTACCTGTTTGTTTTATCCAAGGAATTTAGCTTTAAGAATACAATCTTATTTGCCATAAGTGCCGGGCTTATGATCGGAGTAAAGACAATAGCGCTTCCTTATGCTTTTCTTTTGGCGCTTCCCTACGGCTATATATGCCTGAGAAACCTTAAGAAAATATATTTGCCCGTGATAGCAATTGGCCTGATATTTATTTTTGGCGCTTTTAGTTATCTGCGCAATTTTATAGAAACCGGTAATCCTTTTTATCCATTGAATTTCTCTTTATTTGGTAAAGCTGTTTTTCCCGGGGTAATGGATATGGCGGTTTACCGCGCGCATTTTACTTCCAGTGCCTATAGTTTAAAGAAAATACT
Source organism: Candidatus Omnitrophota bacterium (assembly GCA_025453395.1). Lineage (NCBI taxonomy): Bacteria > Pseudomonadati > Candidatus Omnitrophota > Candidatus Omnitrophota bacterium. The sequence continues at coordinate 378,120 of JALOQK010000002.1, read as the reverse complement.
TTTCGGCGAGGGGTTAGGCCTTCAGACCGTTATTTTTATTTTGCCGGTGGTATTTCTTGCTCCGGTATTTTTATTATTCAAAGAGAAGAATAAAAATTTTATCCTGGGGTTTTTCTCGGTAATGCCGTTATTATTCTGGTTTGTTTACCGCTATTATATCCCGTTAGCTAACTTAAGATACCTGTATGCATTCTTTGGGATTAGCATGGCCTGGGCATTTTATATTATATGGCAATTGAAGGTGCCTATAAAAATTATACGTTGGGCGGTTTTTGTTTGTTTTTTATGTTCGTTCCCGGAGATGGCAAAGAAAATCGAACTTGTCATTTCGCTTGTTCTTGCCGCGGTTTTATTTTTCGCAAGCTTCAGGCTAAGGCTTAAGAAATCGCATTATCCGCTTATTTTGGTTTTTATATTGTTGAGCCTTGTTTTTGCTCAAAAATATCACCAGAAAAATGAGTTTGCGCGCTACAGAAAGATGGTGAAATCTTCCGGTTTTTGGCCGGATGCCACAGAGGCGTGGGAATGGTTAAACCAGAATACAAAAACTGATAATATTGCTTATACCGGCAGGCCTGTGCCTTTCCCCTTATACGGGGCTAATTTCAAGAATAATGTTTTTTATGTTTCCGTTAATAAGATTGACCCGGTAAAACTGCATTATTTTCCAGAGAGCAGTTATAAATGGGGGATTGACTTTATGGATATGCATTTAAGTTTTCAACAGCCAAACAATTATCGCGGTATGGCAAGTTATGCTGATTGGCTGGGTAACCTTAAGCGAAGAGGCGCCGGTTATCTTTTTGTCTATTCTTTGCATCAGACAAAACAGCTTGTTTTTCCCATAGAGGACCAATGGGCAAAAGCGCACCCGGAAAATTTTACGCTTGTTTTTGACAATAGAGAAACCCGTATTTATAAATTAAATATATGAAGTTATCCATAATTGTCCCAGTTTACAACGAGGAAGAAAATATTTGCGAGGTTATTGCCAAGATTGAAGAAACCGTGAAAATACCGCACGAGCTGTTGATAGTTAACGACCACTCAAGCGATAAAACCGGTGAATTGGCTTTAAGTTTGCTTAAAGATTATCAAAACCTCTCGGTAGTGGATAATATCACGGATAAAGGTTTTGCTAATGCTTTAAGGTTTGGTTTTAAAAGCGCTAAGGGGGATGTGTTTTTGCCGGTGATGGGAGATCTGTGCGATGATTTAAATGATATTGCGCAGTTATATGAAAAAATAAAACAGGGTTTTGATATCGCCTGCGGCTCAAGGTATATCCATTCAGGCGCGCGCAAAGGGGGCTCGGCGTTTAAGGCGTTTTTATCTTCCTTTGCCGGGGTATCCACGCGTTTTCTTATCGGAATTCCCACTTCTGATATAACTAACGCCTTTAAGATGTATAGAAAAGAAGTAATAGACAGCATTACTACTTATTCCCGGGGTTTTGAGATATCCATGGAAATTCCGCTCAAGGCGTATTTTATGGGCTACAAAATCACGCAGATCCCTACAGCCTGGAATGAAAGGACCAAAGGAAAATCAAATTTTAAAGTCTTTAAACTAATGCCTGCGTATTTAAAGCTTTATTTCTGGGCGATCACAAGGAGAATAAAAGGATAAAATATGCCATACCTGTCAGTTATAGTCCCGGTGTATAATGAGTCAGCCACTGTTAGGCAAATCCTGGATAAAATCAATCAACTGCCTATGGATAAGGAAATCATCGCGGTTGATGACGGCTCAACAGACAATACGCACAAGGTGTTAAACGAAATAAAATATCCTGAACTGCAGGTTATTCATCACGCGAATAACCGCGGCAAGGGGCAAGCCGTTTTGACTGGTTTGTCTCACGCGCAGGGAGAATTCGTGATTATCCAGGACGCGGATCTGGAATATGACCCGGCGGATTATTTTAAGCTTATTCAGCAGATAAAACAGACTAACGCTGATATTGTCTTGGGGGCAAGATTTACGCAAGGCCATTCAGGGTTGCATGTGCATCGCCTGGGGAACCGGTTCTTGACCGGACTGCTGAATTTTCTTTTTGGAAGCAATCTTAATGACTATGCCACCTGTTACAAAATCGCCAGAAAAGAAGTATTCAGTTCTTTAAGCTTAAAGGCCACGGGTTTTGATTTTGATGTGGAAATGATCTGCAAGGCGCTTAAGAAGAAACTGAAGATATCGGAAGTGGCGGTACAGTATTTTCCCAGGACATATAAAGAGGGCAAGAAGATACGCTGGCATGATGGATTGTGGGCGATATTTTATTTAATAAAATACAGAATAACGGGGTGAAGCTTATGGACTTGGCAAAGAAAACAGCTTTTTTTATGGTGTATTATTCAATTATCGCTATTCCGTTTTTTATGGCGATAAACCAGGCTCCCACGAATGTGTTTATGGGCATTTTATTATCGGGTTTTTTGCTGAAAAAACTTCTTGATCGGGAAAGTTTTTTCCCGAGGCTTTCGATAAACTTGCCGCTTGCGATTTTCTTCCTGCTAACCTGTGTATCCATATTGCATTCAGTAAGCATTAAAGATACTTTAAGAGGCGGCATCCTGCGGCTTTTAGAATATATTTTAGTTTTATACGCCGTTTATTATTCCGTCCAGGATAAGAAACACTTAAGCCGCATAATTTTATCGTTTTGCGCCGGGATAATTTTGACATGCGCTAATGAGTTTTGGCAGGTTTATTCGGGAAAAGATTTTATTAGGGGCACTGATGTTATACTTAATATCGGGCTTTTGCGCGCGACTTCATCTTTTGGCGACGCGAATACGCTGGGGATTTATCTGAGCGCGCTTGTCCCGGCTGTTTTAGGCGGGGCATTCTTCTATCATAAAGGCCTAAAGAGGGTTTCTTTGGTTATAGTTTCGATTCTAGGCGTCTTAGGCATTGCTTTAACATACTCAAGGCCGACGCTGTTAGCCATATATGTTGTTTTATGGTTTTTTGCTATCGCGAGAAAAAATAAAAAACTTATTATTTTCTTAGCTGTATTTACCGTATTGGCGCCGTTAATGTTACCGCTTTCAGTTAAGAAGTGGGCCAAAGAAGTTGATTACAATCCCTTAAGATTCATGTGCAATGATGATAGGGTCACTATATATAAGCGCTCTATAGAAATGATAAAAGACCATCCGGTTATTGGTTTTGGCGCCAATACATATATGAAAGATTATAAGGGCTATAAATATACTGTACCGGCATACAGAGGGGTTGAGACCATAGATTATATTTACGCGCATAACAATTTTCTGCATATGGCTGTTGAGGTGGGGTTGGCGGGGTTGGCGGTTTTTCTCTGGTTTATATTCGCTGTTTTTAAAGAGGCAAAATCAACTTTTTCTTGCCTCAAAGATGATTACCTGAAAGTTATTTGTTTGTCATTGACCGCATGCGTCATCGCGTTTCTTGTGAATGGCTTGACTGAAAGCAGCCTTTATTATGCCCGTGTAGCGCTTATCTTTTGGTATTTGTGCGGGCTTCTTTTAAGTTTAAGAAGGATTTCTTGTGCCTAATATTATTTGTTTGCGCAATGATCGTTTTGGCGAGTTTCTATTAAGCATCCCGGCGTTTAGGGCGCTAAAACAATTGTTCCCGGGATTTAAGCTTATTTTAGCAGTCGATACTGTTGTTGCGGATATAGCAAGATTTATTCCCGGTGTAGATGAGGTTTTAATCTGGGAGAACAGAAAACATTCTCTGGCCGAAGTTTTGTCTTTCTCAAGAGAATTGCGCCGCAAAAGAATAGGAGTTTTTGCGGTGTTTAATCCTTCAAAGCAGGCGCATCTTATTTCTTTTTTATCCGCAGCAAAGGTTCGTTTGGGTTGGAAGCGTAAGTGGGATTTTTTCTTAACCCATAAGGCTTCTGATCAAAAACACGCTGGCAATAAGCATGAGATTGATTCTAACCTTGAGCTGGTTTCGGTCTTGGGGATAAAAGATTTTGATAAGCGCTTGTCCCTTAATATTGACACAAAACAGGCAGATGGGTTTTTATCCGGAATAGTAGTGCATCCCTGGACAAGCGATCAGGTTAAGCAATGGCCGCTTGAAAATTTTCGTGGACTTATTGAACGGTTGCTTAAGTGTTGTAATTTGCCTATAATTATAGTTGGCGGCAAAGAACAGCTTCAAGAGGCAGAAAGAGTATTTTTTGGGCTTGATAAGCAAAAGGTTTTTGATTACACAGGAAAAACTACCCTGCCGCAGTTAGCCGGGATATTAAAGAAAAGCAGCCTTCTTATATCAGGGGATAGCGGGCCGGTGCATCTTGCTTCCTGTGTGGATACTCCCACAATAGCTATTTTTCGCAATGATATTCCCGGGAAATGCCCGCTTCGTTGGGGCCCCAGAGCAAGCCGCAGCGCTGTGTTGGAGGCGAAATCATTGCAAGATATAAGCGTGGAAGATGTTTTAAACAAGGCAAAGGAGTTTCTAAAAATATGAATTACGCCGTGATACTTGCTGGAGGGGTAGGAAGCCGTTTTTGGCCGTTTAGCCGGCAGCTTGAGCCTAAACAATTTATGCAGATTATAGGCGACAAAAGCCTTATTCAGGCTACGGTTTTACGCCTGAATGGTATTGTTCCGGCGGAAAATATATATATTGTCACTAATAAGGCTTATGGTTATGAGGTTAGACGCCAGCTTGAGAAATTTAAGATGCTCCCGCAGAACATTATTCTTGAGCCGCAAGGAAAGAATACCGCTTCCGCAATAGGATTATGCGCCAAGCTTATTTTGGCAAAGGATAAAAACGCTAATTTGATTGTTTTACCGGCAGATCATTATATATCCGGGATGAATGGATTTAAATTTACCATTAAACAGGCTTTAGAAGCGGCAAGAAAAGACTTTTTGGTTACTATCGGCATTAAGCCTAAATATCCGGCGGCCGGATACGGGTACATAAAGGTCAGCTATCAGCTATCAGCTATCAGCCGTCAGCTTTATAAGGTGGAGAAATTTCTGGAGAAGCCGCCTTTAGATAAAGCGAAAATATATTTTAAGGATAAACGATTCTTTTGGAATAGCGGGATTTTTGTTTGGAAGGCGCAAGTTTTTTATGAACAAATCAAGAGATATTTGCCTGGTTTGCACAAAACACTTGAGAAAATAAATTCTCAAGAAGATATTGCAGTTTATTGGGGAGAAATTCATCCGGTTTCTGTGGATTATGGGATCATGGAGCATGCCAAAAATATCGCTTTAGTTAAGGCTGAATTTTCCTGGACGGATTTAGGCAGTTGGGACGCATTGCAGCAGGTCTTTCAGAAAAATAAAAAAGGCAATATCTATCAGGCTGATTGTATGGATTTTGACAGCCGCGGTATTTGTGTTTTTAGCCGCAGCAACCGCCTGATCTCTACCATAGGCCTGGAGAATTTAATTATCGCCGATACCCCAGATGCGCTTCTTATCTGCGACAGAAATAAGGCTGAAGATGTAAAGAAAGTCGTTGATAGCCTGCAAAAGAAAGGGCGCAACGAGCATATCGCTCATCTGACCGATAAGAGGCCATGGGGAGAGTATACTGTTTTGCATGGCGCCGCCGGTTTTAAGATTAAGCTTATTGAGATCTCTGCTAAAAAACGTTTGAGTTTGCAAAGCCATAAGCACAGGGCAGAGCATTGGGTGGTTGTTTCAGGAGTTGCCAAAGTTACAAGCGATAGCGCCGTGCGCATCGTAAGAAGCAATCAAAGTATTTATATCCCCAAAGGCGTTAAACATCGTTTGGAAAATCCGCAGAACTGCCCGCTTAAAATCGTGGAAGTGCAGACCGGGGCATATCTTGAAGAAGATGATATCAAGCGTTTCCAGGATGATTTTAAAAGATGAAGAATATCTTGATAGTTAACCCTTTCGGGATAGGCGATGTTTTGTTTACCACTGGATTGGCGCGTAATTTACGCTCTGGTTTTCCCGATAGCCGTATTACATATTGGTGCAACCAAAGAGTAAAAGAAATCTTAGAGCTTAATCCCAATATTGATGATATCATTGCTTGCTCCCGGGGAGATTTAAAAAAGATCTTCCACGCTTCTTTTTTGAATGGCATAAAAAGCCTATTTTCTTTATGCCGGCTGATCAGAAAGAAGCATTTTGAATGCGTTTTTGATTTTTCATTGGACTATCGTTACAGCCTGTTGCTTAAAATGTTGGGAGTGCCTAAACGAATCGGGTTTGATTATAAGAATAGAGGCAGGTTTTTAACTGATAAGATTAAAATCCAAGGTTATGATGCTTTGCATGCGGCAGAGTGGTACGCGCAATTATTAAAGTTTGTGGGCGTTAAGCCCGATGACAATCATTTGGATCTATTTGTAAATGACGAAGATACTAAGGTTGCCAAGAAGCTTATTTCTAACGCCGCAAAAGCCCCTCTTGCGGCAATTGCCGTTTCCTCAGGGGCAAGTTGGGGCAAGAGAGCCTATTTAAAGCAATGGCCTGAAGAAAATTTCGCTGAATTAATAGACAGGTTGGTAAGTGGTTTAAAAGCAGAAGTGGTTTTAATCGGTGATGTTTCAGAAGAAAAGGTTGCTGAAAGAATAGAAAAACTTTTATCAAATCCCGTAGTTAATCTTTGCGGCAAGACAACTTTGCGGCAGTTAGCTGCGGTAATCAATCTATCGCGCGCGGTTATCGCGACAGACGGAGGGATCTTGCATATGGCAAGGGCATTAAATATTCCCGCGGTATCAATATTTGGGCCAGTTGACGAGCGTGTTTATGGGCCGTATCCGGCTTCGGAGAAATACCGCGTGGTAAAAGCTCAAGTTCCCTGCCGTCCCTGTTACCGTGATTTTCGCATAGAAGATTGTCAGCACAACTTAAAATGCTTAACGAATATTAAACCAGATGAGGTTTTTGAAAACTTGAGGAGGATTTGGTGAAGATTGCGCTTGTTGATTTAGGCCTGCAGCATAAGAAGCTTAAGAAAGATATCTTAAGATCAGTAGAAAAAGTTATCGCCAGAGGAGATTTTATCTTAGGCGAAGATGTGAAGCTTTTTGAGCAGGAGTTTGCAAAGTTTTGTGGCTCTGATTATTGTGTGGGGGTTAGTTCCGGCACGGCAGCTTTATTTTTGGCGTTAAGCGCTTTGGGCATAAAAGACGGCGATGAGGTGATCGTGCCTGCTTTTACTTATATTGCTACCGCTTTAGCGGTTTCTTACACCGGCGCAAGGCCTGTTTTTGTTGATGTTGACGAAAAAACTTATAATTTAAATCCATCGCTTTTGGAAAAAGCGATTACTCCAAAGACTAAAGCCGTAATCCCGGTGCATTTATACGGCCAACCGGCTTGTATGCCGCAGATTATGCGTATCGCCGGTAAATATAACTTAAAAGTTATTGAGGATACAGCACAAGCGCATGGCGCAAATATGCTTATGCCTGACGGTAAAAAACATCTCTGCGGCAGTATTGGCGATATCGGGTGTTTTAGTTTTTATCCCTCTAAGAATTTAGGGGCCTTAGGAGATGGCGGAGCGATTACTACTAATAGCAAGCAGATTTACGATAAATTGAACATGCTGCGCGATTATGGGCGAGCGTCTAAATATGAGCATGTAATGGTAGGTTACAATTCCCGCTTGGATACTTTGCAGGCCGGAATATTGCGTTACAAGCTAAGAAAGCTGCAAGAGTGGAATAATTGGCGCATCAAAGCGGCAGGCTGGTATAATAAATTGCTTTCCGGCATTGACGGCATAACTACTCCTTTTGCGCAGGAAAACAGCAGGCATGTTTATCATGTTTACGCGGTGCAATCTCATTCCAGAGATAAGCTGAGTAAGTATTTATCCGAAAAGGGGATCGGGGTTATTGTGCATTATCCTATTCCAGTGCATCTTCAGAAAGCATATGAGGGTTTAGGATATAAAAAGGGTGATTTTCCGGTTTCCGAGAAACTATCAGAGAGGGTTTTGTCTTTGCCGCTTTATCCTTACATCACACAAAGCCAAGTTAAAAAAGTTGTAGGCACCATAAAAGAGGTGATTTGATAGATGAAGATAAAGGCGGTATTTCTGGATCGCGACGGAGTGATCAATCAGTATCCGGGAGATTTTAAATATGTTACCTCTCCCGAAGAATTCCATCTTTTACCCGGGGCAGGCCAGGCAATAAACAAATTAAATGCCGCGGGGTTCAAGGTGTTTGTAGTTTCTAATCAGGCCGGAGTAGGAAAAGGGATCTATTCCCAAGGTACATTAGATGCGATCACCTGCGGGATGGAAGAACTTTTGAAAAAAGATGGCGCGGTTATTGATCAGGTTTACTATTGCACGCATACCAATGAAGCCAATTGCAACTGCCGCAAGCCCAAAAACGGGCTTGTGCATATGGCAGTAGCGCGCATGGCTAATTATGGCAAGCAGCTTGATCTATCCAAAAGCTATTTTGTCGGCGATACCATCCGGGATATAGAAACCGGGAAATCCTCCGGGGTAAAAACTATTCTGGTTTTTTCCGGAAAAGAAAAACAAGATAATAAGCCCAACTGGCATATCCAGCCTGATTTTACTGCTTTAGATCTGCCCAAGGCAGTAGAAATTATCCTGAAAGAAGGCGCAAAGTGAAGATCCTGGTATTGCATTCTTCTGCCGGAGGCGGGCATAGGAAAGCCGCGGAAGCCATCTTTAATTATTTGCGCAATAACCATAAAGACGCCCAAGTTAAAATCGTTGATTCTTTGGAATACTGTTCATGGTTATTTAGGTTTTCCTATCATACCGGTTACACTTTTCTAGTTAATCACGCCACAGCTATCTGGGGGTTTCTTTTTGGGGCGACTTCTTCGGCAGTTTCGCGCAAGATCTTGCGCAAGCCGGCGGTGATATTAAATCATATTAATACGGTTAAATTCAGGGAATTTTTGATTAGAGAAAATCCGGATTTGATTATTTCCACGCATTTCTTGTCGTCGGAAGTATCCGGAATCTTAAAATCCAACGGTTTGATCAATTCTAAAGTTGTTACCGTGATTACGGATTTTGGCGTGCATTCGTTTTGGCTGGCCAACGGCATAGATTATTATTGGGTTGCTTCAGAAAAAACAAAGGATATTTTGATTGAAGAGGGCATCCCCGATAAATCGATTTTAGTTTACGGCATTCCGGTTGACGTAAAGTTTGAAGCAAGTTTCAACAAACAGCTTCTGCGCCAGAAAATCGGGCTTGATAAGAATAAATTCACCGTTTTATTGGCAACCGGTTCGTTTGGCATCGGCCCCTTAGAAGAGATAACAACAGCTTTAAAAGATCACGCGCAAATTATTCTTGTCTGCGCCCGAAATAAGAAGCTTTATAAAAGAATGCTTAGGCTTAATTATCCTCAAGTAAAAGTTTACGCTTTTGTGGATAACATGGAAGAATTGATGGCCTCTTCCGATATTATCATAACCAAGCCCGGCGGCTTAAGCGTCTCCGAATTATTGGCGATGGACCTGGCGCCTATTTTTATTTGCGCTATTCCCGGCCAGGAAGAAGCTAACGCCCGCATACTTATGGAGCAGGGAATAGGTTTTTTTGCTAAAACCCCCCAAGAGGCAAAGGAAAAAACTCTTGAGTATATCCAAAACCCGCAAAAATTAGAACAGGTAAGAAGTAATATCCGTTTTTTCAAAAAAACCAACCCCTTGCAAAACATTAACAACCTGATCAATAAGTGAAAAATAATTCTTACGCGAAAATAGTTTTCCCTTTGGCTATTGAAGGCCCGTTTGATTATCTGGTGCCTGAAGATTTGCGCGCGCAAATAAGCATTGGTTCAAGGGTCTGGGTAGAGTTGCGCGGCAAGAAGGCTTTAGGTTATGTTGTGGGCTTGTCTTCAGTTTCCAGCATACCGAATATAAAGCCGATAAAATGCCTACTTGACAAAAAGCCCATTCTAGATCAGGGCGGCCTTCTTTTAGCCCGCAAGATCGCTGATTATTATTGCTGTTCTTGGGGAGAGGCCATTGATACAAGCCTGCCGCAGGAGATAAGAAAAGGAAGAAGCGTTGATTTTGTTGATATTCTGCGTAAACCGCAAAATCCTGATCAGTTTCAGGCAGAACTTTTATTGGATATGACAGGGCAAAAGCGCTGGGAGGTTTATTTCGCAGAGATGAGAAATAAATTACAAGAAGCAAGAGGGGTAATCTTTCTTGTGCCGGATATGCAGGCGTTAGAGCTTGCCGCAAAGCTAATAAAAGCCAATATAAACGATGAATTTGTGGTTTCCTGCCGTAACAAACCCGGCCAGCTTAAGGATTGGATCAGGGTCAAAGAGGGCAAGGTCAAGCTTGTCGTCGGGGTAAGATCCGCGTGTTTTGCCCCGGTTGATAATTTAGGGCTTATTATCGTTGATGAAGAGCAGGATTTTTCCTATAAGCAGGATCAGGTTCCGCATTACCATGCTGTCGGGGTAAGCCTGATGCGCGCGAAGATCCAGGGCGCGAAGGTTATTTTATCAAGCCGGGTGGTTTCTTTAGAAAGTTATTTCTTGTGCCAACAGGGGCAAATAAAATACCGTGTTTTATCAGATCTTTCTTCGGTTAAAACCCAGGTTAAGATATTTGATACGCGCAATCTTTCAGATTACAGCCGTATTAAGCATCCTATTTTTGCCCGTTATATTTTAGATCTTATAGCTAACCATCTTGACAGAAAAGAAAAGGTGCTTATTTTTCTGGATCGCAAAGGTTTTGCTACCTTTGCCTTTTGCCCGAATTGCGGCAGGGTAATCAAGTGCCCTCGTTGCCAGACGAACTTAGTGCTGCATTTTAAAGAAAATATCCTGAAGTGCCATCATTGTGTTTACAAGATCGCTGTTCCGGGAGTCTGTGAAGCCTGCAAATCCAGCTATATCCGATATCGGGGATTTGGCCTTGAAAAGATCGAAAGTGAGCTATCCAGGATATTCCCCAAAGCCAAGATCAGATTATGTGAAAGATTGGATCCCGATGAAAATTTATCCGAAGATATTGTACTTTCTACCGAAGTTATTACGCGCCATTCTGCGGGCAGGTTCGCCTTTACGGTAGCTTTGCAGATGGACAGCATACTTAACCAACTGGATTTTCGTTCTAAAGAAAAGGCCTTTAGGATTTTAGCAGGGCTTCTAACCATGACTGACAAGGATTTAATAGTCCCGACTTCATTGCCGGGAAATTTTTGTTATAAAGCCATCCAGAATAAAGATTTTGGGATGTTCATGGAGCATGAGTTGGCAGAAAGAAAGGATATGGATTTTCCTCCTTACCGGCATTTTGCAGCGGTTAAATTAAGAGGTAAGCTTCAGGATAAGGTTAAACAAGCAGGAGAGGATTTATCTGGCATGCTAAAACAGGCAGGCGAAACAATAGAAGTTGTTTCTTCGACTAATGTGCCCAATATAAAATTGCGGGGCAATTACCATTGGCAGGTATTGTTTAAGGCCGACGACCCTTATAAGGCGACCGCGCTGTTGAAGAAAAATCTTAAAAGTTTCAAGCATTCAGGTATAATAGTAACAGTAGATATGGATATAGCGTAAAGTGTAAAGCGAAAAATGTAAAGCTATAGCTTAAAACTTAAAGCTTTGAATTTTGCACTGTAGTTTTACACTTTACACTTTTATTTTTACGCTAGCAGTACAACATTTAACAGTTAACTTGTATATGCGTATTATTTTTCTAGGAAGCGCTGGATTTGCCGTCCCATCTTTAGAAATGCTTATTGACTCTAAGCATGAAATTTCCTGCGTGGTCACCCAGCCGGACAGAAAAAAAGGCAGAGGACAGAAAATTTCGCCTGTGGCAGTTAAGCAGGCGGCGATAGAGCGCGCAATAGAGGTTTTTTCTCCCGAAGACATCAATGCCGCGGAATCCGTAAGTTTGCTTAAGTCTAAAAAAGCCGATCTTTTTATTGTTATTGCCTACGGCCAAATATTAAGCCAGGAAATACTGGATATCCCTAAGGTAATGCCGATTAATTTACACGCTTCTCTTCTTCCCGCATATCGCGGAGCTGCGCCAATTAACTGGGCGATCATTAACCAGGAGAGAACAACAGGGGTTACAGTGATGAAAATCACCCTTAAAATGGATTCCGGCCCCGTGATCCTTAAGCAAGAAATCAAGATCTTAGATTCAGATAACGCCATGAGTTTAAGTGAAAAGCTTTCCCTGGAAGGCTCAAGGCTTTTGTCGCGCGCGTTAGATTTGATTTCTTCGGGTAAATACGATCTTCTGCCGCAGGATGATAAAAAAGCCAGCTATGCCCCGAAATTAAAAAAAAGCCATGGGCAGATAAATTGGGAGAAATCTGCTGAAGAAATAAGCCATCTGATCCGCGGTTGCCTTCCCTGGCCAACAGCTTTTACTTATCTTAAGGGCCATTTATTGAAAATTGAGCAAGCCCAAGCCGTTCATTGCGTATCTAAAAGAGCGGATTTAGCTTTTGGGGCAGTAGAAGCTATAACCAAAGACGGGATTTTGGTAAAATGCGGCATGGGATGCCTTTTGATCAAGAAGCTTAAGCCAGAAGGCAAGAGGCTTATGAGTTCTGCAGAATTTACAGCTGGGCACAAGCTTATTGTTGGGGATATTTTTAGCGTAACATAAATATTTCGTTGCATTTAGCGATAGCTATGCTATAATAAAAAAACTATGCCAGAACTAAGAAAAGATCCTGTATTAGGAAGATGGGTGATTATTGCCACCGAACGCTCAAGGCGTCCGGATCAGTTTACAAGCACTGTTTCCGATTCTCATCCGGAAGAGCCTTGTCCTTTTTGCGAAGGCCAGGAATCTCACACCCCTGCGGAAATATGCTCTATTCGTTATAAAAACTCAAACCCTAACACCCCGGGATGGGATGTGCGCGTTGTTCCCAGCATCACGCCTTTCTTGCGCATTGAGGGAGATTTAGACCGCCGCGGTAAAGGCATGTATGATTTAATGAATGCCACCGGGGCCCACGAAGTAGTCATAGAAACCAATCAGCATATTGCCAATATCGCTGACCTGCCCGAGGATCAGATTGCTAAAGTTATCCAAACTTATATAAACCGGGTCAATGATCTTGAAAAAGACACCCGCTTGAAATATGTTTTGGTTTTTAAGAATTACGGATGGGTAGCCGGCGCCGGAAGGATAAAACATTCGCGTTCGCAGTTGATCGCTACTCCGGTTAACCCGAAAAGGGTAAAAGAAGAATTGGTCGGGGCAAGGAAGTATTATGATTATCACGAGCGCTGTGTTTTCTGTGATTTAATAAAGCAAGAGCTGGAGGCGAAAGACCGGCTGATCCTTGATTTTGACGGTTTTATCGCGGTTGCGCCTTTTGCCGCGAGGTTTCCTTTTGAGATTTGGATTTTGCCTAAAAAGCATTCCTGTGATTTTGTTAATTTGGATATGCATGAGCGCATTAATTTGGCCAGGATTTTAAAAATAGTCTTATCCAAACTTAAAAAAGGCTTGAACGACCCGCCGTATAACTATGTTATCCATACGGCTCCATTCCGCAGGCAGAAAACCGGGTATTGGAAAAGCATTGATAACGACTATCACTGGCATATTGAAATTATGCCGCGCTTAACGCGTATGGCGGGTTTTGAATGGGGGACAGGTTTTTATATCTGTCCGCTTCCTCCTGAAAACGCTGCCCAATTCTTAAGAGAGGTGCAAGTATAATGCCGCAATTAAGAAGAGATCCGATTGTGGGAAGATGGGTTATTGTGGAGACGGATAAACCGCATAAGCCCGAAGATTACGCCCATGAACAGTATATTCAGAAACCCGGAAATTGCCCGTTTTGCTACGGCAACGAAAATCAGACCCCTGCGGAAATAGAGGCATTTCGTTATCCGGACAGCCAGCCGAATTCTTCAGGTTGGCAGGTAAGGGTTATCCCGAATAAATTCCCGGCGCTGCAGATAGAAGGGGATTTGGATAGAAGAGGAAATGGTATTTATGATCTTTCTAATGGCATTGGGGCGCATGAGGTTTTGATAGAAACACCCTATCACGCTAAGGACCTTTGTGATCTTTCCCAAGAGGAAATAGAGCGGATTATTGCCATGTATTGCCACAGGATTAATGATTTGACTCATGACCACCGCTTCAAGTATATCATGCTTTTTAGAAACTATGGCCCGGCGGCAGGGGCCTCATTAGAGCATCCCCATACGCAGCTCGTAGCTCTTCCTATGGTGCCTAAAAACGTTATGGAGGAGTTGTCAGGGGCGAAGGCATATTATGATTACAGAGAGCGTTGTGTTTTCTGCGATGTTATCCGTCAAGAGCTTGAGGATAAGCAAAGGATTATCCTGGAAAATAAGCATTTTGCTTGCTTTTGCCCGTTTGTTTCACGGTTCCCTTTTGAAATATGGATAACGCCAAAGCACCATAAGGGGCATTTTTGCCAGATGACCCAGGAGGAGTTGCCAGAATTCTGCGCGATATTAAAGGATACAATTACAAAGATTAAGAAAATATTTCCCAATTTATCGTATAACTTTATTGTTCATAGTTCTCCTATTAATGGTGATTCTGAAGTGGAAAGTTATCACTGGCACTTGGAATTTATGCCTAAGTTAACGCGGGTAGCTGGTTTTGAATGGGGCACAGGTTTTTACTACGTAGCAACCTCGCCGGAGACAGCCGCGCAATATTTAAAATCGGTTTAATTTTAAACAATAAATACAACTAATAAGGAGGAAAGCAAAATGGCAGTGAAAGTCGGTATTAATGGTTTCGGAAGGATAGGCCGTTTGGTGGCCCGGGCGATCTTGGAAAAAAAGAATACCAGCCTTGAACTTGTCGCGGTCAATGATTTGACTGATGCCAAATCCAACGCGTATCTTTTTAAATATGATTCAGTCCACGGCCGTTTTAACGGTGATGTCAAAGCGGGCGAGGATTCAATTATAGTGGACGGAAAGGTAATAAAAGTTTTGGCGAAAAAAGACCCGGTAGAGCTTCCTTGGAAGGACTTAGGGGTTGATATCGTAATTGAATCAACCGGACTTTTTACAATTAAAAAAGACGGGGTAAATAAAAAAGGCAAGGAAGTAAGGGGCGCGGAGAGCCATATTACCAAAGGCGGGGCCAAAAAAGTTATAATTTCCGCTCCAGCCGAAGGCGAAGATATTACTATTGTTATGGGGGTTAATGAAGATAAATACGACCCTAAGAATCACAATGTAGTTTCTAATGCTTCCTGCACCACGAATTGCCTTGGGCCTATTGCTAAGGTAATGAATGACAGATGGGGGATTGAAAAGGGTTTGATGACTACGATTCACTCCTATACTAATGACCAAAAGATTCAGGATATGGCGCATTCAGACTTGCGCCGTGCCCGAGCTGCCGCAGTATCCATGATTCCTACTTCAACCGGGGCTGCTAAAGCCATCGGCCTTGTTATTCCGGAATTAAAAGGAAAACTGGACGGATTTGCCATGCGTGTTCCCACGCCTAATGTATCAGTTGTGGATTTAACCTGCTCCATGCTTAAAAAAGTAAGCGCGGAAGAGTTAAATGCCGCGTTTAAAGAGGCTAGTGATGGCGCAATGAAGGGGATTTTAGGCATTACTATGGACCCGGTGGTTTCTGTTGATTTTAACCACTGCTTGCTTTCTTCTATTGTGGACGGCTTAAGCACTAAAGTAATACAGGATAATTTTGTTAAGGTGCTTTCCTGGTATGATAACGAATGGGGTTATTCCAACCGGGTAGTGGACTTAGCAGAATTTATGGTTAAAAAAGGCCTATAAGGCTAAAGGTTTTTAGTATTAAAAAGGGCTGGTTTCTGTAATTAGAAGCCGGCCCTTTTTGCGTTTAGGAAAATAACGCTTAAGATTATGTCCTACAATAGATTAAGTGCGATAAATATAGCTAAAAAAAGCTTGCTTCATGGAGGTTTTAATGCTAACATAAAAATCTATTTATCAAGCCTGAAAATATGAGAAAAAAAGCGCTTATTATCGGTAACGGTTATATCGGAAAAAGGCTTCAAGATGCCCTGGATTGCCCTATTTCAGATAAAAGAATATCTTGTTATCAGGATATTGCGCAAGAGTTGGCCCGCTATAAGCCGGATGTCCTTATTAATTGCATTGGCAAGGTTGGCAGGAATGTTGACCAGTGCGAATTGGATATAGATCAGACGCTTTCAGCAAATACTTTTGTTCCTTTGATTCTAGCGGAGGCTGCAGTAAGACATAAAGTAAAACTGGTGCATATAAGTAGCGGCTGTATTTTTCATTATGATTATAAGAAGAATATTCCTATAACTGAAAATCGTCCTCCTGATTTCCTGGATCTGTTTTACAGCCGCAGTAAGATTTATTCTGAAAACGCGCTTTTTGCGTTAATGAAACAGTTCCCGTTTTTAGTATTAAGAATTAGGGTTCCCTTAGATAATATACCTGATCCGCGTAATCTTTTAACTAAGCTAATAGGTTATCGCAAGGCAATAGACCTGCCCAATTCCGTCACCTATATCCCGGATTTTCTTCAAGCGGTGAAGCATCTAATCATGCGTAAGTGTAATGGCGTTTATAATGTAGTAAATCGGGGCGCGCTTTGTTATCCGGATTTGCTTGATGAATACCGGAAATATTTTCCAGAATTCCAATACGAAAAAGTTAAATTCAAAAGTTTAGGCCTTGTGCGTACAAATCTTGTTTTGTCCTGCCGGAAGCTGGAATCAACGGGCTTTAAAATGCGCCAAATCAAAGCGGTATTGCCGGAATGCGTTAGAGAGTATGTCCATGGCGCTTAGTTTATTACCATATATATTGGTTCCGTTTTTTATCGTTTTGGCTGCTACTGCGCTGGTCCTAAGATTTTCCTTTAGGCTTGGCATTGTGGCTGTGCCCAGGGATGACCGCTGGAATAAAAAGCCTACATCTTTGTTGGGAGGAGCAGGGATTTTCTTAGGTTTCGCAGCTTCCTATTTTATTTTATGCCGGCCGGACTTGTATGATGGTATGCCATTTTTGCTGGGGGCAACAGGTATGTTTTTGACCGGCATATTGGATGATAAATTTTCCCTTAGCGTGCTATTTAAAATTACCCTGCAGTTTATTTCCGTGCTGGCATTTTTTTTCTTTTCCGGGTATTTTAATCTGTCAGGGGCGCATTTTTTTGGGGTAATCTTTTTGGCCCTGCTGTTGTGGGTGGCAGGAGTAACCAATGCCTTGAATTTGCTTGATAATATGGATGGGCTTGCTTGCGGGATTGCGGCTATAGCAGGCATATTCTTTGCGCTTATATTGTGGCAGGCCGCGTATTCCTTTGCGGCGGGTGTTCTTTTTGGGTGGCTTCCGGGCGCGCAAGTTTATATAGCGCTTATCATCTGCGGGTGCGCTTTGGGTTTTCTTTTTTATAATTTTAATCCGGCAAAAATATTCATGGGTAATTCCGGAAGCATGTTTTTAGGGTATTCTTTGGCGGTTCTTGCTTTATCTGCAGCCTTTAGCGCTAAAGATATATTCCAAGTTGTAGCTATCCCTGTGATGGTGTTAATCGTGCCTTTGTTTGATACTTTTTTTGTGGCGATTACCCGCGCGTTAGAGCGCCGCCCGATATATAAAGGCGGGATAGACCATCTTTCGCACCGTTTGGCAAGATTAGGTTTGTCTGATAAAAAAGTAACATTGATTTTTTACGCGATAGCCGTGTTTTTTGGGGCGCTGGCGTTTGGCTATTCTGTCCGCCCAAGTTTTATTATTGTTGCGGTTTCTGGCGCAGGTGTTTTGGCAATGGGATTATCAGGAGTTTTTATTTTTAAAGCAACATCAAGGCTAAGTTAAATGCTCTATTCACTTGGTTGTAAAAAAGACCCCAAAGACGACCGCGATATTCCCATGGGGCTGGAGTAGAAAATTCTTGATAACATTTTCTACTTTGGTATAATTTGTAAGAGAGTATAAAAGGAGACTTTCGTGCTTAAAAGATACTTGGAAGACTGTATTTTTGAGGATTTGAAGGATAAGATGGTTTTTATCTCCGGCCCGCGGCAGGTAGGTAAAGCCACGCTCGCCAAGCAGGTTGGTGATGGTTTTTTTAAAGGTAAGTATGAATATTTAAATTGGGATAACAGGGATGATAAAAAGACTATTCTCCGTGGTGCATATCCTGCGGGGATGCGGCTTTTTATCTTTGATGAAATCCATAAATACAGAAACTGGAAAAATTATTTAAAAGGTGAACACGATAAATATAAAGAAAAGTTCCATATTCTTGTAACCGGCAGCGCCAGGCTTGATATCTATAAGAAAGGCGGGGATTCGTTGCTTGGCCGGTATCATTCTTATAGATTGCATCCATTATCCCTTGGGGAATTATCCGGCGGGGATAAGAAGTATATTCCTTTTAAGGAGATTGATTTTCAGCGGTATAACGACAGCCATGCGGAAATATTTAAGAAATTGCTTAAATTCGGCGGTTTCCCAGAGGTATTCATTAAACAGGATGAGAGGCAACTACGCCGGTGGCATAATGAGAGGATAGATAGACTAGTCAAGGAAGACATCCGCGATGTGGAAAGTATCAGGGACATCTCCGCAATGGACATTCTAACGGAAATTCTGCCCGGGAAGGCAGGTTCTTTGTTTTCCTTAAATTCACTGCGCGAGGACTTAAACGTTACCCACAAGACTATAGCCTCTTGGGTTGATATCCTTGAAAAGTTCTATTATCATTTCAGGGTATATCCTTTCCGCAGTGCCGTGATAAGATCTCTTAGGAAAGAGCCTAAACTGTATCTTTGGGATTGGTCCCAGATTGAAGATGAAGGCGTCAGATTTGAAAATATGGCTGCTTTACACCTGTTAAAGTTTTGCCATTTTCTTTTTGACGTTGAAGGCTATAAAGCCCAGCTTTATTATTTGCGCGATAAAGAACAGCGGGAAGTGGATTTTCTGGTGAGCGTTGAAGGAAAGCCGTGGTTTTGCGTTGAAGTAAAATCTTCGTTTAAGGGCAATATTTCAACTCCGTTGGCATACTTTAGCAAAAAACTCAAAATCCCGTTTAGCTATCAGGTCGTAAAGCAAGAAGGAATTGACCTTATAAAAGACGGCATTCGAGTGATCAGCGCGGATAAATTTCTTGCTTCGTTGGTTTAAGCCGTTATTTCCGAAAAATATAACAAAAAGGTGTCAAATACGCAGATAAATTAAATGACCTATTCACTTGGTTGTAAAAAAGACCCTAAAGACGCCCGTGATATTCCCATGGGAATGATTTTGCCGGATATCAAGGTTTCTTTGCGCGTGGATTATACTTCGGCAATGACTCCGGTGCGCGACCAAAAGGATGAAGGCACCTGCGTGGCGTTTGCTTCGGTTGTGGGAGTTAAGGAATATGAAGATAAAAAGGAATACCGCAAGTTAATTGAATTGTCCCCGCGGTATATTTATTCGCTTTGCAAGAAATTTGACGGCGCGCCTGATGAAGAGGGGACATACCCAAGGGTGGCGATGAAGATGCTCTTAAAATACGGCGTCTGCCCGGAAATTTTTTGGCCGTATTTCCCGCATCAGTCTGATAAGCCCAAGAAAGGGGCTTCTTTATCCGCCAAGAAATACCGCATTAAGGCCTACGCGCGAATAAAGGATACCATTGAAATGAAGCAGAGTTTAATGGTTAACGGCCCATTTTTGGCAGGAGTAGAAGTGTATAAGGGGTGGTTTAACAGGAAAGCAGAAGAAACCGGTTTAATTCCACTGCCTAAGCACGATGAAAAGGCGGTTGGGGGACACGCGATTTGTATTGTTGGTTACGATGAAGCTAAAAAGCTTTTTAAATTCAAGAATTCCTGGAGCGCTAAATGGGCGGATAAAGGCTATGGGTATCTGCCTTACGCGTATTTGGAGAAATATTGTGCAGACGCCTGGAGCGCCACGGATTTAATAGAAAATCCGAAAGAGTTGGTTAAGATCAGAGAAGCCCTGTTGCGGCGATTTACTTGATAAAGTCTAAATACATAATTGACTTGACAAATCATATTTGTATTATATGTTTGTAGAAGCATTACGTAAAACAATTTGACAATATGTTATTTATGCGTGATAAATAACATAAATATGTTATTCTTATATTATGAGTTATCAAAGACTGCTCAATTTAGATAAGATCTCAGGATCCCTGTTTTTGTTTGGGCCTCGTATGACAGGCAAGACTTTCTTATTGCGTCGGCTGCACCCAGCCTTGTTTATTGACTTATTGGATCCTGAGACAGAGCTTTCATTTTCACGAACTCCTGTTATATTCTGGGAAAAGCTGCAGGCTTTATATAAGAA
Organism: Candidatus Omnitrophota bacterium; assembly: GCA_025453395.1. Taxonomy (NCBI): domain Bacteria; kingdom Pseudomonadati; phylum Candidatus Omnitrophota; species Candidatus Omnitrophota bacterium. Next base: position 357,818 of record JALOQK010000002.1, on the reverse strand, counting down.
CGGCTTGGTAATTATAGATGAAGTCCAACGGGTTCCGGTGTTATTAGATTATGTGCAGAAAGGGATTGAGGAGATTGGCTTAAGATTTATCCTTTCTGGTTCTAGCGCGCGCAAGTTGCGGCGCGGTAGCGCTAACCTTCTAGGTGGAAGGGCGCTTGATTTAAGACTTTATCCTTTGACCAATGTTGAGGTCGGCAAGGGCTTTGATATTAATATGGCGTTGTCTTATGGAACATTGCCTCGCGTGGTAACAACATTCCTTGAGGGCAAGGAAGATGACGTGCGGCGGCAATTAAAGGCATATGGCACGATTTACATCAAAGAAGAGGTTCAGGCTGAAGCATTGACTCGTAATGTGAGCGCGTTTCAGAGATTTTTAAGCGTGGCGGCTCAAATGAACGCGGAGACAATTGAATTTGCTTCTGTGGCGCGCGATTCCTCGGTTCCCATGAGCACAGTAAAAGAATATTTTTCGATACTAGAGGATACGCTTTTGGGTGATTTTCTGTGGCCTTGGGACAGGAGCGAGCGTAAGAAGGCGCGGCCAAAGTTTTATTTCTTTGATTGCGGCGTCGTCCGGGCATTACAGAATCGCTTGGTTGATCCCCCTACTCCACAGGAGAGAGTTTTTTTATTCGAAACCTTTTTCTATAATGAATTAAAGCGTATGCGGGATTACCATGAAAAACCTTATGAGCTTTCGTTTTGGCGAGAGGGAAAAAATGAGGTTGATATACTCGTCAAGGGTTCTCGCGGGCCGATTATGGCTTTTGAGTGTAAAACATCAACGGACACAATGTCAGACGCTACGCGAATAGCTTTTCGTAGACGTTTTCCTAAGTTGCCATTGTTCGTTGTGTCTTTAAAAGATACTCATTCACGCAAGCTTGACAATGGTGTTGTTGTCCTTCCTTGGCGTCAAGCTTTGGATACCCTCCTTGAGTAAAAAACACATCATATTTCCTGACTTTCCTTGACTTTTTTCCCTTGACATTTTCTCTTTAGAGATTATAATAAACGTTCAATGACTGAACAATTATTAAAGGAAGATAACCTTTATATTATCAGAGAGATAGAAACAAATCCCTCTGCCACGCAACGCGCGATTTCCCGCAAATTAGGCATATCTTTAGGCAAGACCAATTACCTCTTTAAGGAGCTTATCAAAAAGGGGTTGATTAAAGCCAAAAACTTCACAAATAACCCCGGAAAACTCAAAAAAATCAATTATCTTCTTACAGAAAAAGGGATAGAAGAAAAACTGCGCCTGCTGCAACATTTCCTGAAAAGAAGAGAAGAAGAATACAACCTGCTAAAGAAGGAGCTTGAAACGGTTAGTCAATCTTCTTAAGAGAAGAGCGCAAAAGGAGGGTAATAATGGAGCAGGGTAATCAGAATTATGGAGAACAGGGAAAAGAGTCTTTAAATTTAAGGCAATATGAAAGGTAACCAATGAAAAAAGCATTAATTACCGGTATTACCGGAATGGTTGGTTCCCATTTGGCTGATTTCTTATTAGAGAATACAGATTGGGATATTTACGGTATGTGCCGTTGGCGCAGTTCTTTGGAAAACGTTGAGCATCTTATTCATCGGGCTAATAAGCAAGACCGCCTGTATTTTATATATGGTGATTTGTGCGATTATATTTCGTTGCAAAATGCTGTTGATGAGAGTCGGCCGGATTATGTATTTCATCTGGCCGCGCAAAGCTATCCAACTACAAGTTTTAGTTCTCCCATTCAAACTTTGGATACAAATATATTGGGGACTGAAAGATTGCTTGAGGTGTTGAGAAAATGTTCTGGTATTAACCCAATTATTCATATATGCTCTTCATCTGAGGTTTTTGGAAGAGTATCCAAAGAAAAATTACCAATAAATGAAGAATGTCCTTTTCATCCCGCGTCACCTTACGCTATTTCAAAAACTGGCACGGATTTGGTGGGCCGGTTTCATGCCGAGGCATATGGCCAAAAAATTATTGTTACCCGGATGTTTACCCATACAGGGCCCCGCCGGGGAGATGTTTTTGCTGAATCTACCTTTGCAAAACAAATCGCTATGATTGAAAAGAAGATGATCCCCCCGATATTAAAAACCGGCAATTTAGATTCTCTGCGCACATGGGCAGATGTCCGGGATGCCGTGAGGGCATATTTTATGTTAGTAACGATAAACCCGATACCGGGAGAATATTACAATATCGGTGGCACATATACTTGCACGATAAGAGAAATGCTTAACTATTTACTTTCTATCTCTATTGTTAAGAATATCAAGGTTCAGACAGAAATATCCAGGCTGAGGCCTTTAGATGCAGATTTGCAGGTTCCTGATACCAAGAAATTTAAAGCTCACACAGGTTGGGAATCTCAGATACCTTTTGAAAAAACTATGCAGGATTTGCTTGATTATTGGAGAGATAGGGTAAAATCAGGAAGGCAGTTTTTAACGCGTTAATAAGTTTAGGGGAAAATTCGAATGCGTAAAGATTTAAATATTCAGTTGTATAAAAAAATGTACTTAATCCGCGTTGCCGAAGAGCAGATTAGAGAATATTATCCTGAAGATGAGATGAAAACCCCTATGCATATGTCGATGGGCGCAGAGGCGATTGCTGCCGGGGTTTGTCACGCCCTAAATAATGCAGACCAGATTTTTACTACTTATAGGTCTCACGCAGGTTTTCTTGCCAAAACCGCAGATGTGGGAGAATTTTTCTCTGAAATGTATGCCAAGGATACATCTTCTGTAAAAGGTAAAGGCGGGTCTATGCATTTATGCCTGCCAAATAAAGGTTTTATGGGCACATCGGCGATTGTTTCGGCTCATATTCCTGTGGCTGTGGGGTGTGCTTGGGCAAATAAGATAAATAAGAATAAAAGAATTGTAGTTGTATTTTTTGGAGATGGGGCCACAGACGAAGGTGGTTTTTGGGAAAGTATCAACCTCGCTAGTTTAATGCGGATACCGGTAATTTTTGTGTGCGAAGACAATGAGCTTGCCGTGCATACCTTTGCAAAAAAGCGCAGAGGATATGATTCAATAACTCAGATTATTGAAAAGTTTCATTGTGGGGTTATTGAAAGTGATACAACAGATGTAGAAGAAATTTATAATCTTGTTTCCAATGCCATTACTTTAGTACGAAAGAAACCCCGGCCGTATTTCATGAATTTTAAATATTATCGTTATCTGGAGCACGTGGGGATTAACTATGATTTTGATGCTGGATATAGAAGCAAGAAGCAGTTTCAGAAATGGTTTAAAAAAGATCCGGTGTTTATGCAACGGTTGAAACTTTTGAGAAATGGTATTGATGAATGCAGCATTCGTAAAATAGAAAGCGAAATGTCAAAAAATATTGTATCAGCAATTGAGAATGCGAAAAAAGCGGCAGTGAGCGGCAGTGATCAGCTGCATAAAGGGGTTTTTAATGAGGATAATTAGCTATTGCGATGCTTTGCGTGAAGCAATGATTCAGGAGATGCAGAGAGATGATAAGGTTTTTGTCTATGGCATCGGAGTTCCTGATCATAAGGCTATTTTTGGGTCTACCGCAGGGCTTGTAGAGCGCTTTGGAGAGAAACGTTGTTTTGATACACCTCTATCCGAAGATGCTATGACTGGTTTTGGTTTGGGATCCGCACTTAACGGTATGCGTCCCGTACATATACATATTAGAATTGATTTTATGCTTTTAGCGTTTAATCAGATTGCGAACATGCTTTCTAGCCACAACTATTCATCCTGTGGATTACTGAAAGTGCCGATGGTAATCCGGGGAATAATTGGGCGCGGATGGGGGCAAGGTTTTCAACATAGTAAGAGCATGTATTCAACCTTTGCGCATATTCCTGGGCTAAAAGTTGTTCTTCCAACTACTGCTTCTGATGCTAAGGGGCTGCTTATCTCTGCTATTCGGGATGATAATCCTGTGATCTTTATTGAGCATCGCTGGCTTTATTGGCAGGAAGAAAACGTGCCTGAGCAATCTTACACTATACCTTTTGGGAAAGGAAATATTCTACGCAAAGGCTCTGATGTTACAATCGTTGCAACTTCATGGATGAACGTAGAAGCCATTTTTGCGGCAGAAATATTAGCAAAATCCGGAGCAAGTGTTGAGATAATTGATCCCCGGACAATCGTTCCATTGGATGAAGATTTAATTATGGCTTCGGTTGAAAAAACCGGCAGATGTATTGTTGTTGATAATGATTGGGAGTTTTGCGGTTTTAGTGCTGAAGTGGCGGCGTTGGTGTCCTCTAAGTGCTTTAATAATCTTAAAGCTCCGGTAAAAAGAATTGGTTTCGCGCGTACTCCTTGCCCTACGGCCAGGCATCTAGAAAACGAATTCTATCCCAATGCTAAAAGTATTATTAGGGAAGTCGAAGATATGCTGGGCCTAAAACCTGTAAGCTTGGAGGGTATAGAATTTTATAGCCATGAGAAAAGATTTAAGGGTCCGTTTTAATTATCATAGACTAATAAAAACATTATGAGGAAATTATCTAAGATAGCAAATAAACTTATTGGACAGCCAATGTTCGCGTTGCTTGCCAAGGCCAGAGAAATGGAAAGGTCCGGGAGCAGAATTGTTCATTTAGAGATTGGTGATCCGGATTTCAGCTCACCGGATAATGTTATTAATGCGGCTAAGAAGGCGCTGGACGGTGGCTTGACTCATTATGTCAACTCTATGGGGATGATGGAATTCAGGCAGGCAATTGTAGAATACATAACAACCAACTACGGATTTACACCAGATGTTAACCAAGTATTGGTTTGTCCGGCAAATGCTATAATTGATTTTACCGTGCGCTGCGTAGCCAATCCTGGGGATGAGATTATTTATCCCGATCCTGGTTTTCCAACTTACCATTCAGTAATTGTTTATAATGGAATGAAGCCAGTAGGTATACAACTTAAGGAAGAAAATCTTTTTCAGATGGACCCTGCCGCGGTGCGGAAGAATATTACGGATAAAACAAGGTTAATTATTATTAATTCACCCCAAAATCCTACCGGTTCGGTTATGTCGCAAGATGAAATTCTGGCAATCGCTAAGATCGCAGCAGAAGAAGATATCTATCTTTTAACCGATGAGGTTTATTCACGATTAATTTATAATGCCCAACATTATTCTCCTTCTGTTGTAGATTGTTGCCGTGAAAGGACAGTTATATTGAATAGCCTGTCAAAAGTCTATTCAATGTCAGGGTGGCGCCTGGGATATGCTGTGGGTCCGGAAAAACTTATAGGGAAAATGGGGTTGCTTTTACAGACTATAATTTCATGCCTGCCTGGGTTTACTCAAAGTGCAGGCATAACCGCATTATCAATAGACCGGGGATTTGTAGAGCAGAGGGTTAAGGTGTTAAAACAACGTCGTGATTTGCTGATTTCAGGATTAAACTCTCTGCCGGGTGTCTCATGTTTGTCTCCAGAGGGGGCATTTTATGCCTTTGCAAATATTAAAAATACCGGAATGACTTCTGAAGAGTATTCAGATAAATTGCTTGCTTGTGCAGGGGTATGTGTTTTGCCTGGTAATTGTTTTGGTAGGTTTGGCGAAGGGTTCATCCGTCTATGTTATGCAAGTTTATCTTTTTCTGCAATCGAAGAAGCGTTGGATAAAATGAAAAGATTCCATGCGGGAATTAGTTAACAAAAATGATTGTCTTGGGAGTAATGATCTTTAAGAGGGCATTCCTATGATTAGAGTAGCAGATTATATAGCAAAGTTCATATACAAACATAAAGTTTCGCATGTATTTATGCTTTCTGGCGGGGGATCAATCTTTCTTGATGATGGGGTGGCCTGTCATAAGAAACTCAAAGCCATTTGCGTTAGAAATGAAGCAAGTGCTCCGATGATGGCAGAGGCTTATGCTAAAATTACCGGCAATATAGGCGTTGTATATGTTACTACCGGCCCCGGAGGAGCCAACGCGGTATCCGGATTAACAGAGGCATGGGTTGATTCTGCCCCTGTTTTGGTTATTTCTGGACAGGTCCAAAGCAACCATGCAACATATAACATCGGTATTGATAATTTAAGGACGTTTGGCACTCAAGAACTAAATATTATCAAAGTGGTTGAGTCAATAACCAAATACGCGGTAATGGTCAATCATCCTGAAGAGATAAGATACCATTTAGAAAAAGCGTTTTATTTGGCAAAAGATGGACGTCCTGGGCCAGTCTGGCTTGATATTCCATTAGATGTGCAGTCAGCACAGGTGGATGAAAATAAACTTGCTGGGTATAAACCACCTAATCTTAAGCAGTGCATTATTGTAGATAATAAAATTGGCCTTTTAGCTGATAAGGTAATCGAGCTTTTACGTTCAGCAAAAAGGCCGCTCATTGTTGCAGGTCAAGGTGTGCGTATTGCCAATGCTGTTAAACATCTGCGAGAATTGCTAGAAACATTAGATGTTCCGATTATTTTCTCTCGTATGGGGCAAGACATTCTTGAGTATTCGCATAAAAATAATTTTGGCCATGGCGGCATAAAGGGATTAAGGTATACGGGTTTTATTATGAAGGAAAGTGATTTTATTTTAAGTTTGGGATGTCGTTTAAGCGTGCAGTTTGTTGGAATCAACTTTGACGCGTTTTCGCCTGAATCTAAAATCGCCGTTGTTGACATAGATGAAGCGGAATTAAGTAAACCCGGAGTACCAATCGATTTGCCTATACTGTCTGATGCAGGCACATTTATTAAAGAGTTGCTCGCTAGAATTAAAGGCAAGAAACTCCCCTTATATAAGGATTGGATGGATAAATGTCAGGGATACAAAGATAGCTATCCTTTGATTAGAGCTGAACATAAGAAAAATCCCATAGATTTATATTATTTTGTTGATCTGCTGGACAAACTGTCCGGAAAGGATGACATATTTGTTAGTGACGCTGGCTCTTCATATTATGTTGCAGGCCAGGCCCTGACTTTCAAAGACGGCCAACGTGAAATTACATCCGGGGCATTTGCTTCTATGGGTTTAGCTATTCCTTTAGCTATAGGATGCAGTGTCGCTGACAATAATAAACAGATTTTGGCAATAACCGGAGATGGCTCCTTAGAATTAAATATACAGGAATTAAAAACAGTTTCTTACTATGGGCTTAACATTAAGTTATTCGTAATTAATAACGGTGGCTATGTTTCTATTCGTAATACCCAGGATAATGTTTGTTCTTCAAGGTATATTGGCTCAGATTCTGCCAGTGGAGTGGAAACTTTGAACCTGAGAAAAGTTGCTGATGCTTTTGGCCTGGCATATTCCCGTATCGATAGGCATCAGGATATTCGCCGGAAATTAAAGTCTATAATGTTAAGGCCTGGACCGATTTTCGTTGAGGTGGTCTGTGATCGAAATCAGAAAATTATTGAATCTATTAAAGACGATATAAGGATGCTTAATGCAAAATAAAATTAATTTTCTTAAAATGAAGGCGAATTGGGTGCGTAAGCAGGTGTTAGAATCGATTATGCTGGCCGGTAAGGGGCATTTGGGCGGCACCTTTTCCTGTATAGATATCTTGGTGGGCCTATATTACGCAGGAATACTACGTGTTGACCCTCAACATCCAAGATGGGAAGACCGGGATAGATTTGTGGTTGGTAAAGGACATGCCTGTTTAGCTTTTTATCATATATGGATTGATTTGGGTTTCCTGGACGCATCTGAATTAGAAAATTTTGCTAAGAATAAAAGTAAATTAGGCGGCCAACTTAACATTAGCACTCCCGGGGTAGAATATAATAGCGGTTCATTGGGGCATGCTGTAGGTATAGCAGCGGGCATGGCATTAGCGGCAAAGATGAACGCAAAAAAGTATAAAACCATTTTTCTTATTGGTGACGGTGAATCTGCTGAAGGCTCCATTTGGGAATCCGCAATGTTTGCCAGTAAGCACAAACTAAATAACCTTATCGGAATTATTGATCGTAACAGATTATCAGTCACTGATGTTATAGAAGAAGATGACGGTTCAGGAAGATTAGACTGCAAATTTGAAGCCTGCGGCTGGAAGGCTATTAATATAGATGGGCATTGCTTCCCCCAGATATTATCCGCTTTTGATCATTTAGAACAACTCCAGCAGCCGTTGATTATTATTGCTGATACGGTTAAGGGTAAGGGAGTTTCTTTTATGGAGAACGGGATTAAATGGCATCATAGCATACCCAGTAGAGAAGAATTTGAACTGGCCAAAAGAGAATTAGAGCGGGAGATTTAGTTATGTCATTAGCTGATATGGACATTAGAGACGCTTTTTTTCAAGAAATATACAACATTGCAATGAAAGATAAGGATGTGATCTTTATCACTGCGGATGCCGATTCCTTTGTTTTAAGGGACTACAAGAAAGATTTTCCTGATCAGTTTATTAATGCCAGCGTAGCTGAGCAGAACATGATTGCTGTTGCCGCGGGGTTAGCATTAAGCGGTAAAAAGGTTTTTATTTTAGCGCTTATTCCCTTTGTCACTTTGCGCTGTCTTGAACATATTAAAGTTAATATCTGTAGTATGAATTTGCCGGTTACTATTATTGGCTTAGGAGCGGGATTTGGTTCTGGTATTGACGGCCCCACACACCATGCTGTTGATGATATTGCGATTATGCGGATATTGCCCGAGATAACAATTTTAAATCCCAGCGATAGTACGTTATCTGCCAGTTGCGCGCAGATTGCATATCAGTCCAATAGTCCAGTCTATGTAAGGCTGGATAAAGGTAAATTCCCGAATTTATATGAGAAGGATTATGATTATTCTACGGGCTTTAAAATAATCAAGCCTCTTAAAGAGGTCAATATTATTAGTACCGGGTTTATTACTAAAGAAGCGGTAAAATTAGCGGAAACGCTGGAGAAAAATAATCTAAGTGTTGGATTAATAGATTTATATAAGTTAAAACCTTTAAACAGAGAAGCGCTGTTGAAATGCTTTGAGGGGGCAAAGTATCTAATTACTATTGAAGAGAATTCTATTGTAGGAGGAATCGGCACTATTATAAGCGAACTTATATCCGATAATCGCAAGGCTATTACTCTGAAACGGATTGCCTTAGAAGATAAGCAGTGTTTTGATTATGGGACAAGAGAGTGGTTAGATCAGCTGTATGGCTTAGATCAAGAAACTGTAAGTAAAATAGTCCTTAAGGAGTTAAGAAAATGCCAAAAGTAGGTTTTGATGATTTTGCTGATTCACTAGGCACTACCTCGGAAGATATCTCGAGAAAATGTGGCCATATAATCAATGGTGTTGATTTTGATTATGAGATCATTGATGGAGACAGTAGGGATCATGTTATATTAGAAGTTTTAATGAAGATCGAGGCCGACAGGCAAACTATTGGTGCTAAAGAACGTCAAGAGACTTGGAATAACGGTTGGGGCGAAAATCTAAAGGATTTTATTGATAGCGGTTATGATTTGAAAATGTTGGTTCCGAGATTTATCAAGCCGAACAAGATAATGCGTTATAAGCAGAATTATATTCGTTCGGTTAACAAAGACTTTGAATTTAATTATTATAATGTTTTTAGGGAATGGATTTTTATGACTTACTTTAAAGATTTCAGGAATATATATGAATTTGGATGCGGAACCGGCTTTAATTTAGTTGCCCTTTCGAAGCTATACCCAGACAAGAATCTATACGGCACGGATTTTGTGCAATCGTCAGTAGATTTAGTTAATAAAATAGGTCAGGCCCATAACCTAAGATTGAAGGGTAATATTTTTGATATGATTAATCCCACAGAAAGTTTTAAGATTCAAGAAAATAGCCTAATTTTCACAATTGGTTCTATTGAGCAATTAGCGGGAAAATTTGAGGATTTTCTACAGTATCTTTTACGAAACCGCCCCGGACTATGCGTACATAGTGAGCCGATTATTGAATTATATGATAACGATAATCTATTAGATTACCTTGCTGTTAAGTTTCATCAAAAACGAGGGTATACCCAGGGTTTTTTATCAAGATTGCAAGAGCTAGAAAAAGAAGGAAGAATTGAAATTATCAAAGTTAAACGTTTATTCTTCGGGAATTTATTTATGGATGGGTATAATCTGCTCGTATGGAGGATATTAAAATAATGAATCTAGGTATAAAGAATAAATATGCTTTAGTTACAGGCGGAACCCATGGGATTGGTGAAGCAATAGCTCTGGGATTAGCTGATGAAGGGTGTAATGTTGCAGTGTGTTCGCGCACAGCCTCGCGTGTACGCGGGATGCGGGAAAAATTAAAATCTAAGGGAGTGGATTATCTGGCTATTGAAGCAGATGTTACAATTAAAAAAGATGTCAATCGGGTGTTTAATAAGATTATAAAGAAATGGGGTACGTTGCATATTTTGGTTAATAATGTTGGTGGAGGAGGCAGATGGGGGCAGGAAGACGCCATTGCTACGGATGAGAAAGTCTGGCAGGAAGTTTATGATAAGAATGTTTTAAGTTCTATCCGCTTTATCAAGCTGGCGGTTCCTTATATGCGAAGGCAGAAATGGGGAAGGGTGATTAATATCACTTCTCTCTATGGTAGGGAAGCTGGCGGCAGGCCATGGTTTAATATTGCCAAGACTTCTCAGACAACATTGATAAAGAATCTTTCGCTAAAAAAGGAGATTGTTAGGGATGGGGTAACTTTTAATAGCGTTGCCCCTGGATGCATAATGATCCCTGATACAGGCTGGGAAGCCCAAAAAAAGAATGATCCTGCTGGATTTAAGATCATGCTGGATGATAAATTTCCTTTAGGCAGGCTGGGAAAACCTGAAGAGGTGGCGGATGTAGTGGTTTTTATTTGTTCAGCGAAATCCAGTTTAGTTAACGGGGCATCTATTGCAGTAGATGGTTCGGAAGGGAGAAGTTTTTAGCTGATGATTAAAGCGGATACTTTAAAAATTTTCAATAAAAAGAATGTCTTGGTCACCGGTGGCACAGGGCTTATCGGCAGGCAGGTAGTTAAGATTTTATGTGACAATGGTTCCAGGGTTAAGATTGTTTCTTTGGATAAGCTAAGAGTTGACGATAGGGCTGAACATGTTTTAGGCGATTTGACAGACTTTAATCTATGTAAAGAGCTTACCAAGGACATGGATTTTGTTTTTCATCTGGCAGGTATAAAAGGGTCAATTGATGTTACTAAGAAGAAGCCGGCTAGCTTTTTTGTTCCGCTTTTGATGTTTAACACTAATGTTTTGGAGGCAGCAAGGCTTAATAAAGTGAAGAAAGTTGTTTATACAAGTTCAATCGGGGCTTACGCTTCAGCAGAAGTTTTTAAGGAAACTGAAAATTTAGATGGTCCGCCCATGGACATGTTCCCGGGATGGGCGAAAAGAATGGCGGAATTACAGGTCCAGGCATATAAGATCCAGTATGGGCTGGATAATTTTTCCGTAGTCAGGCCTTGCAATGTCTATGGTCCGGGAGATAACTTTGACCCTGATAATGCGATGGTAATTCCTTCTTTAATGTATAGAATTTCTAAAAAAGAGGATCCGGTAATTGTCTGGGGGGATGGCTCTGCGATACGTGATTTTGCTTATAGTCTGGATGTGGCAGAGGGAGTAATTTTGGCGCTTCTTTACGGAACTGGCTCTGGTTTTGTAAATCTGGGTAGCGGCAAAGGAGTGTCTATTAAGGAGTTGGTAGAGACGCTGCATACATTTCTTGATTTTAATTATCGTTTTGACATTACGAAATCTTCTGGTTTTCCGATGAGGGTAATGGATATTTCATTGGCGCGGAAATTATTTAATTACTCTCCTGATACATCGTTAAGGGAAGGCCTAAAACAAACTTGGGATTGGTTTATTGATAACCAAGGTGAGTATTTAGCAAAGAAAAACTATTTTAAGGAGTAGACGATGAAGGTTGAGAAAACCAAGATGGATGGTGTTTTGTTAGTGACTCCCCCAACCATATTTGAGGATTTCAGGGGAAGATATATTGAAATCTATAATGATCAACTTTACCGGAAATCCGGAATTGATATTGATTTTATTCAAGATGATATTTCGGTTTCATCAAAGCATGTTTTAAGAGGCATACACGGAGATAATAAAACTTGGAAACTGATTTCTTGTCTTTCGGGAAAGTTCTATCTGGCGGTGGTAAATTGGGATAAGGCGTCTGCTCAATACGGACAGTGGGACGCATTTGTTTTGTCGGAGGATAATCGCTTGCAGGTACTAGTGCCTCCGAAATTTGGCAATGGGCATCTTGTCTTATCCGAGCAGGCGATTTTTCATTATAAACAGTCTACTAATTATGATCGCGCCAGTCAGTTTACCATCAGCTGGAATGATCCCAGGTTGAATATCCCGTGGCCGGTAGAAAAACCAATTTTATCTAAAAGAGATTCGGGAGAGGGCGATGTTTTACAATAAGAAAGTTTTAATAACCGGTGGCGCAGGTTTTGTAGGGGCAAATCTGATCAAAAGGATGATCTCTTTAGGTGCCAAGATAAGGGCAACTATCCACAGAAAAGATCCTGTCGTTTCTGATGATCGGATTGAGTATATCAGATGCGATTTAATGCATATGGAAGATTGCCGGAAAGTTGTTGCGGACATGGAGTACGTCTTTATGTGCGCCGCAAACACCTCTGGGGCTGCAGTCATTGCTTCAACCCCATTGGTGCACGTAACCCCTAACATTATCATGAACTCTCAGGTACTGGAAGCTGCTTATTTCGCGCAGGTAAAAAAGTTTATTTTCTTAAGCAGTAATGCTGCGTATCCTCCCAGCGGCGATAATCCGGTAACCGAGAAAGAAATGTTTGATGCCGATCCGTATGATATTTATTTCGGCGTGGGATGGATGAAGAGGTTTATCGAAATCCTTTGCCGTTTGTATTCGCAGAAACTTAAAAATCCTATGCCTTGCGTAGTGGTGCGGCCGTCTAATATCTATGGGCCATATGATGATTTTGATTTTGCTACTTCTCATATGATGGCAGCTACATTAAGGAAAGTAATCGAACGGCATGACCCGATTAAAATTTGGGGCACAGGACAAGACATCAGGGACCTGATTTATATTGATGATTTTATAGACGGCTTGATTCTGGCTGCGGAAAAAATCTCTACTTTTGACGCGGTGAATATCGCGCAAGGCAAAGCTTATAATTTAAAAGAAATTCTACGCATGGCCCTTGAGATTGAAGGATATCAGAATGCCCGAATAACCTATGATTCAACCAAACCTTCAATGATTCCTGTGCGTTTAATTGATATTAAAAAAGCCCAAGATTCTCTGGGGTTTATTCCTAAAACCGATATTTATAATGGCATAGCTAAAACAATTTCCTGGTATAAGAAGGTTAACACATGATTATTACGCGTACTCCTTTAAGGATTTCTTTCTTTGGAGGAGGCACAGATTATCCTCTATGGTATAAGGAAAATGGTGGGGCTGTCTTAAGCACCACGATTAATAAATATTGTTATATTAATTGCCGGTATCTGCCTCCTTTCTTTAATCATAAGTATCGTATTCGTTACGTGGAGCGCGAGGAAACGCAAGATATCCCTGAGATCCAACATCCATCTGTGCGGGAATGCTTAAAATTCATGAATATTGATCATGGGATCGAGATGGTGCATACTAGCGACATTCCGGCAAGATCCGGAGTTGGCTCAAGTTCAGCTTTTACCGTAGGATTTTTACATGCCTTAAACGCGCTTAAGGGCAAGATGATTACTAAGCGGCAATTAGCGCGTGACGCAATTAATGTGGAGCACAATTTGATTAAGGAAAACGTTGGCGCCCAAGATCAGGTTGCCGTTGCTTTTGGAGGTTTAAATAAAATTGAGTTTGGCGGTGAAAATGAATTTTATGTTAATCCTATAACTATCCCTAAAGAAAAAATTGAGTTATTGCAGAGTCACCTGATGTTATTTTTTACCGGGTTCTCCCGCAATGCTTCGGATATTGCGCAAGAGCAGATTAAGAAGACGCCCGCATTAAAGAATCAGTTGCAAGGAATGCAGGGGATGGTGGATAAGGCAGTAGGTATCCTGAATAGCGGTTCCTGCGATATCCAAGATTTTGGCAAATTACTGCATGAATCCTGGCAAATCAAGCGCAGCCTTACCAGGATGATTTCTACTAGCGAAATCGATGCTATTTATGAAACGGCTCTTAGCGCCGGTGCGCTTGGTGGAAAGCTGTTGGGCGCCGGAGGCGGTGGGTTTATCCTGGTATTCGCCCAGCCGCAGGTCCAGCTTAAGATAAAGGAAAGGTTAAGCAAAATTCTTTATGTGCCTTTTTCTTTTGAAAAACTGGGAAGTCAAGTGATTATGTATTCAACCCAGGATTTTTATTAGAGATACATGAAAAATATAGATGTGGTGATTTTATGCGGCGGCTTAGGCAGGAGGTTGAGGCCGGCGGTAAGTGACCGTCCGAAGCCTATGGCCCAGGTTAATAACAAGCCATTTCTTGATATCCTTATCCAATATTTAGCTGGTTTTGGCTTAAAACGGTTCATTCTCTGTTCAGGATATATGGGCGATGCTATTAGAAAGCATTATAAGCGAATTCCGAAATCGTTAGAAATAGTGCTTTCGCAGGAAAAAAAGCCATTAGGTACAGGCGGAGCGATAAAAAATGCGCAATCATTGATACTATCCAGCTCTTTTTTGGTTTTAAATGGAGATTCATTTTGCAGAGTTAACTTTTCTGATTTCTATAAATTCCATCTTAAGAAGAAAGCATTGCTTTCTATTGTTTTGTCTAGGCCAAAGGATGATCAAAATTCCGGAGTAGTAATTTTGGATCATAGGGAAAGAATTGTGAAGTTTAATGAAAAAGTAAAACCTTTGAAGGGCAGTTTTTGTAGTGTAGGGATATATCTTATGGGGAAGGAAATTTTTCAATTTATGGGTGAGAATAAGATTTTCTCTTTAGAGTATGACCTGTTTCCTGCATTAGCAGGTAAAAATTGTTATGGTTATTACTGTAAAAAAGATTTTGTTGATATCGGAACCCCGCAGAATCTGATGAAAGCCTCAAACTTTCTAAAACATGAATGAAGAAATTATAATTCTTGAGCCCGGCAGAGCCGCGATAAACTACTGGAATGACCTGTGGCGGTATCGCGAACTTTTTATAATTTTAGCTTGGCGAGATGTTTCAGTGCGCTATAAACAAACGATTATCGGAGTGCTTTGGGCGGTCTTGAGGCCATTTTTAACCATGTTAGTGTTAGTGGTAATATTTGGGCATCTGGCAAAATTACCCAGCGATGGAAATGCGCCTTATGCGCTACTTGTTTTTGCGGCAATGCTTCCCTGGTCACTGTTTTCTGTGTCTTTAAGCGAAGCTTCTAATAGTCTTATTGGCAATGAAAAACTGATTAGTAAAGTATATTTCCCCAGGATGATTATTCCTGTATCCACGGTGGTGGCTACGTTTATCGATTTTCTTATAAGCTTTATTATTCTTTTAGGGATGATGGCTTACTATAGGTTTTTGCCGGGCTGGAATTTGGCTTTGCTGCCTATATTTATTATTTTGGCTCTTTTTGCCAGTCTAGGTCCCGGCCTCTGGATTACAGCGCTTAATGTAAAATACAGGGATTTTCGCTATATAATTCCTTTTGTTGTGCAATTCGGACTTTATATTTCTCCGGTTGGATTTAGTAGTAGTATAATTCCGGAAAAATGGCGGCTTCTTTATAGTCTTAATCCTATGGTTGGGGTCATTGATGGTTTTCGGTGGAGCATATTAGGAGGGAAAAGCCAAATTTATTGGCCGGGTTTTGTTTTAAGCATCGGCGTGATTATGTTTTTTCTTTGGTTGGGTATTTGGAGTTTTCGTAAAATGGAAAACTCTTTTGCGGATTTAATTTAATACTAAAAGCAAATCAAGGGAAATGTCTGATATTGTCCTTAAGAGTGAAAACTTATCTAAGAAATATGTTATCGGCCATCAAGTCGAAAGAGGCCGCTATATAGCCTTGCGCGATGTGTTAATGCAGAATGCCAAGGTTTTTCTGGATAAAGCCATGGATTTAACAAAAGGTAAGGCTATTATTCAGGGAAACAGCTTAGAGGAAGTTTGGGCGCTTAAAGATATAAATTTTGAGATTAATCGTGGTGAGGTAGTCGGGATCATTGGCCGCAATGGAGCAGGAAAGAGCACGTTATTAAAAATTCTTTCCCGGATCACCGAACCTTCGGCTGGTCAGGTAACGATTAAAGGCAGGGTAGCTAGCTTATTGGAAGTTGGTACGGGGTTTCATCCGGAGCTTTCCGGCAGGGAGAATATTTATTTAAACGGCGCGATACTCGGGATGAGTCGGGTGGAAATTAAACGTAAATTTGACGCCATTGTTGCTTTTTCCGAAGTAGAGCAGTATTTAGATACTCCGGTTAAGCGTTATTCTTCCGGGATGTATGTGCGCTTGGCTTTTGCGGTTGCAGCGCACCTGGAGCCGGAAATCTTAGTAGTTGATGAGGTATTAGCTGTGGGCGATACGCAGTTTCAGAAAAAATGCCTGGGGAAGATGGATGATGTAGCTCATCAAGGCAGAACTGTTCTTTTTGTAAGTCATAACATGAATGCCATTCAGAGGCTTTGTAAAAGGTGTATTGTGTTACGCTACGGGGCAATGATTTTTGATGGAGAAAGTAGCAGCGCGATTGCAAATTACCTGAAGACCAACGATCTGAATCAACAGGTTAGTTGGCCTCAGAGTTCCTTGGCGCCAGGCAATGATATTATTAGGCTGCGTTCTGTACGTATTGTGGGAGATGACGGGCATGTTCATTCGCAATTCGATGTAAGGGATCCGATAAAGTTGGAAATTGAATTTCAAGTTTTTAAGGATACTCAGGCTGCTATTATTGTCCAGTTTGTGGGAGCTTTAGGTACATATATTATGGCTTCGATGGATAATTATATTAATGGTCCATGGGGAAAACAGTCCCCATACACAGCGGGTATATATAAAACATCTTGTTGCATCCCCGGTGATTTTCTAAATGAAGGTCAGCTTAGTATTAATCTATGGATTTATTCGCCTCCGCTTGCTCCGAGCCAATCCCCTCATGTAAGATTATTTAATGTGGTAAGCGCAGATATTGGTGACCGGCATGATCCGGGTGGCGCGCGAGGACAGTTCCCTTATGAATGGGGCATGGAACCGGCGGTTCGTCCTAAACTTCAATGGTTAACTGAAAAAAATCCGTAGGATAATAGTTTAAAAAGGGCTTAGCATGAATCCTAAAATAAGCATTATTTCTTCTGCGCATCGGCCGCAGAATTGGATGAACCTGCATAAAAGCATTGGTGATAACCAAATTGATTTTGAGCTGGTCTTTGTAGGGCCTAATCCGCCTAGCTTCAACTTGCCAAGAAATTTTCGTTTTATAAAATCTTTAGTAAAACCAACGCAATGTCTGGAGATAGCTTTTAGAAGCACCATGTCGGATTTAGTGATGTGCATGGCTGATGATTGTATATTTAAAACACCCAAGCCTTTAGATGTGCTCTATGAAAAATATCAAAGCTATCATAGTGATAAAATAATAGTATCATGCAGATATATGATGGACGGAGAAGAGCAGCCATCCAGTTGTTCCCATTTTTTTGCTAACGATATAAACTCTCCTATTGTGCCGCTTTCCGGGTTAATGTCTAGGAAGCTTTGGATTAAAGTAGGCGGCATTGACAGGAATTTTATTGGAATAATGTGGGATTTAGATATTGCGATGAGGGTTCATGCGTTGGGTGGAAGTGTCATTCTTAGCGATGTATTTCTTGATGAAGACAAGGGCAAGAGGACTGCTGGGAGCGCTCTTTGTGAGGAATTTTGGAGGCATGATAGAGGATTACTTGAGGATCTTTGGGTTAAAAATGGCAAGGTTAATTTTAACCGGGCAAACCCAGTAGTAGAATCTTTCCATGATCTGAATATACTTACTGAATCCCAAGGGCCTCGTGGTCGCTGGCGCGGGAAAGGTCCAGTTGTTCTTGAAAAAATAGAAGATAACCTGCCGAGATTGGTTCGAGGCATTAAAAAACCAAAAATGTATTTTAATTATGCAAAGCGGATATTTCTTGCGATTAAAGGGAAATAAGCTATGAAGCCTAAAATTGGCATTGTTGCTACGGCTCACCGTCCGAAGAATTGGATGACTTTATATAAAAGCATAGGCGATAACGATATAGACTTTGAATTAGTCTTTGTAGGGCCTAATCCACCGGATTATGAATTGCCAAATAATTTTCGCTTTATCCATTCGCTAGTAAAACCAGCCCAATGCGCAGAAATAGCCTTTAGGAATATTAACACTGAATTAGTTATGGTTCTTGCTGATGATTGTACGTTTAATATGCCCAGGCCTTTGGATAGGCTCTATGAAACATATAAAAGCTATCATAATGAGAAATTGCTATTATCTTGCAGGTCAAGCACAAACGGTAAAGATGAATCGCATTTTGCGCATCGTTTTGACGTTAATGACCCCAATTCTATTGTTTTACCGCTTGCTCCTTTAATGTCTAAAAAATTTTTTAATGATTTGGGAGGTATCGATAGGAATTTCATAGCAATAATTTGGGATAATGACCTTGCGATGAGGGCTTATGAAAAAGGCGGCACTATTATCTTAAGCGATGTATTTCTTAATGAAGATAAAAGTAAGAGTGCTGGAAGTATTTTATGCCAGGAATTCTGGCGCCATGACCGAAAGTTGTTGGAGAATTTATGGACGAAAGATGGTAAGGTGCGATTGATTCGTAATAGGCCGGTTGAGACTTTTTCTGATTTTAAGATACTCAAGAATTCCCAAGGACCCAGAGGTAGATGGCGCGGCAATGGTCCAATTTTTATTGAGAAAATTGCGGATAGACTAAATATCAACAGACATTTATTAAAGTGTGGATTTTGGATTAGTGTAGTTTTTCGGGCTATTAGCAGGCCTGCGTCGTATCCTAAATATGCAAAGAAAATTTTTTCTATGTTTTTCAGGTAATGCAATATTTTCTGGTATAGAATAGATAGCATTTTTATTTAGCCTAGCATTGACAATAAAGTATTTAACTTCTTTGAGAGAGGAGCAAAAGAAGATGCGTCAAGATAAAGTTGCTTTCAACGATATTGTGATCTGGCATGTTGGTGGTTCTGGGGATTGCGGCCCGGTTGAAAAGATATTGTGTTCTCCTTTCCGCGATAAAGTGAAGTTGATTATTTTTGAACCGCGTGAAGCAAGCAATGACGCAAAGTATATTCAAGAGCTTTCACTTAGGGGGATTAAGGGGTTACTTGTAAACACCTGTGTCCTTGATAAGGTAGGTAAACAAACTTTATATATAAATAAACATCCGCAAAGCAGCAGTTTACTAAGGCCGGCACAAAAAGCTAAGCTTGAGCATATACCCTGGGGTGATTGGTTGACATGGGCGGAGGATACGGCTCTTGACAGGACCGTTACTGTTGAAACTACAACCATAGATAGGTTGGTCCAGGGTAATAATTTGCCTCTTCCTGATGTAGTCAGTATAGATGCCCAAGGGTCTGAGTTGCCTGTGCTGCTTGGAGGCGCACAGTCAATTAGCAAAAATACATTATGTGTGGTTAGCGAGGTAGAATTCTTTGAAATTTACGAAGGGCAAGGATTGTTTCAAGATCAGTATCAGTTCCTCTATAAGCTAGATTTTCGTCTCGCAGATATATTAAATCAGCAATATTGGCATCCTTCTTTCAGGCTTGGAGAAGGATTTCTATCTGTCGGAGAAGCGCTATTTTTGCGTAACCCGGGAACTTGGGGAGATTATGCGTCTTATGATGATGAAAGAAAAGTGATTAGCTTGCTGAAATTAGCTGTAATTTCATATTGTTTTGAGAGGTATTCTAATGTCTATCGGATTATCGAAACCATCAAAAAGCAGTTTGCTGATGCTTCTAAAGTTATTTTAAGCGCTACTGCGGATTATAATAAGTTGATTGAGGTCTATAATTTTATAAACCAGAATATGGATAAGTACAAAACTGATAAATTCTATTTGCAAAATAAGCCAGACTATAGCATTCTTTCGAGAAAACCTTTTAGGAGAAATCAGTTTAAATGGATTACCAAGCAAATATTGCCTCCTTTTGCTCTTGGTGTTATCAGGAAGCTTAGAAATAAGCTAAAAGATGGTAAACAGTAATACTTTCAGGCGAAGCCCAAAGCATATGATAAGAGTCCCTACGATTGAAGATTATTTAACAAGAGAAGCGCATCCTCTGCGCCAAACAGGAGGCTGTCGTAGACCTGGCAGGGGCAAAGACAATCTTCAAATGCCTCTTATAACCGTTGTAACAATTGTACGCAACCGGCAGGAAACATTGCAGCAAACAATAACGTCTGTATTGGATCAAAGCTATAAAAATATTGAATATATTATCGTAGATGGAGCGTCTACAGATGGCACTCTGGAAGTAATTAAGAAATTTGATGATAAAATAGATTTGTGGGTTAGCGAGCCTGATTCCGGTACATCTGATGCTTTTAATAAAGCAATCAGTATGGCTGAAGGTGATTTTATATTTGGCCTATCATCTGATGACTGGATTGAGCCATCTTTTATTGAAGCGGCAGCGGAAATAATTTCAAATACGGGTGCAGATTTTATTTTTGGGGATATGCTTATGCATGACGGTCAGAATTCAGGTAAAGTATATAAAGGTAACCCTGATTATGCCAAAGCTATTATGTCTGGGTGGGCATATTGTTTTTTCCCAACAATGGTGATAAGGAGAAAATGTTTTCAAGAAATTGGTTTAATAGATTTGGCTTATAAATTTGTGAATGATTATGATTTGGTGTTGAGGTTGCATCTGAATGGTGCAATTGGTTGCTATAATAATCTTCTATTTGTGCATAGAAGAGTTGGGGGCATTGGTGAATGTTATCCTGTTCAAAGCATGCTTGAACATTTAAGGTTGTTAAGGAAATATAGATTGCCGAAGTCTAAGGCTATGTGTGCGTATTTATACTTTTTTGTGCGCCGAGGATTAGGAAAACTTGCTAAATTAATTATGCCCAGGGCTATTTATAAAACACTCAAGCGGGTTGCGTCAGGAGGTTAGATATGAGAAAAAGGATGGGGCGCCGAAAAGTTGCTTTAATTACAGGGATTACTGGTCAAGACGGGGCATATCTGGCTGAATTTCTCTTAGGTAAGGGATATGTAGTTCATGGCTTAAGGCGGCGCTCGTCTCTTTTTAATACGGCTCGCATTGATCATCTTTTGCGTGATGTTCATGAAAAGGGTGTGCATTTTTTTCTGCACCATGGCGATATGACAGATTCATCTAGCTTAATACGCGTAATTCACCAAACGCAGCCAGATGAGATATATAACCTGGCGGCTCAAAGTCATGTCGCGGTATCATTTGAGGAGCCTGAGTATACCGCGGATTCCGATGCGTTAGGGGCCTTACGAGTCCTTGAGGCAATACGTATATTGGGTTTAGAAAATAAAACTCGCTATTACCAAGCTTCTACTTCGGAACTTTTTGGGTTGGCTCAAGAGACTCCCCAAAAAGAGACAACTCCATTTTATCCTCGCTCGCCATATGCGGTTGCCAAACTGTACGCTTACTGGATTACCGTTAACTATCGTGAGGCGTATGGCATTTACGCGTGCAACGGGATACTGTTTAATCATGAGTCTCCGGTGCGAGGTGAGCTTTTCGTAAGCCGCAAGATCACTCAAGCACTGGCCCGTATAAAGCTGGGATTACAGGAATGTTTGTATCTTGGTAATCTAAACGCAAAACGCGACTGGGGGCATGCTAAAGATTATGTTGAAGCTCAATGGCTTATGTTGCAGCAACCACAACCGCAAGACCTCGTAATTGCTACCGGAAAGCAGCATAGCGTGCGTGAATTCGTGGAATTGGCTGCAGCCGAACTTGATATTAAGATCACTTGGAAGGGGTCTGGAATTAACGAGAAAGGTTATACAAAAGATGGCCGCTGTATTATTGCTGTGGATTCCCGTTATTTCCGGCCAACAGAGGTAGATGCTCTTATTGGTGATGCAGGCAAGGCAAAGGCCAAGCTTGGATGGGTTCCGAAAGTTACTTTTCATCAATTAGTTTCCGAAATGATACATCGGGATCTTAGCAGTGCTAAACGCCAAGAATCGCTCAAAAAACATACTCAAGAAAGATAGTAATGGCTTTAAAAATTTTACAGAATAAAATTGAAATACTCCAAGCCCGCCAAAAGTTGCTGGCTAAAAGGGTTTCTTTTATTGATTTACCCGTTCATTGCTTATTGAGGAAATTAAAGCTTAAGCCTGGAATGGCAATAGGGGGAAGAGTGAAGAGTTGGGATGTGCTTTCTGTTATAGATTTTCTTGATAGCCATGTACAAAAAAATGAGCCGATACTTGATATTGGTTGCTATGCTTCAGAGACGATTGTCGCTTTGCATAAACTAGGTTATTCCAACTTAACAGGCGTGGATTTAAATTCAAACTTGCTAAAAATGCCCTACCGGAATTTCATACATTATGAAATCGGCGATTTTATGCACACAAAATTTGATGATGGCGCGTTTCGGGCAATTACGTCAATTTCAGTAATAGAGCATGGTTTTAATGGCCCGTTGTTGCTAAAAGAGGTATCTCGTCTTTTGAATAAAGGTGGATACTTTATCGCGACATTTGATTATTGGCCGGAGAAAATTGATACCAAAGGGGTAAAATTATTTGGGTTAGATTGGCAGATTTTCTCAAGAGATGAGATTAAGGATTTAATTATTAAAGCGGGATGTTACGGTTTAGTGCCTTCCGGTAAAATGTTGTATGAAGCTAAAGATGCGCCTATTGATTGGCAAGGGAAAAAATATACCTTTGCGTGGTTAGCGCTAAGAAAGGTTTAGTCTAAAATGAGAGTTTTGTTAGTTACGGGTTCTTATCCGCCGATGAAGTGTGGAGTTGGTGATTATACCTACAATTTGGCGCAAGCGCTTGCTGTCAATCATGAAATCCAAGTTGGTGTTCTTACTAGCGCAATAAACGGCACGATTAATAAAGTAGCAGGGGTAGAGATTTTTCCCATTATAAAAAAATGGGGCATTGCCGAAACATTGAAAGTTATAAAGGTTATCAAGCGCTGGTCTCCGGATATTGTGCATATTCAATATCCGACTCAGGGTTATGGGAATGTTTTGTTGCCGTGGCTGTTGCCGGTTATTTCATTCTTGATGGGGAAAAAAGTTGTACAGACCTGGCATGAAATATATGTTTTGCGAAATGCTCCAAAAGTTTTCCTAAAATCAATTATTCCTGGCGGACTGGTATTTGTGCGCCCAAGATACATAGAAAGCCTGCACTTTATAATGCGTTGGGCTTTATGGGGAAAGAAAACCGCAACTATACAAAATGCATCTAGTATCCCTTGTGTTAATCTTGATGAAACAGAAAAGAGCCAACTTAAGAAGCAATACTTAAAAACACAAAAACGCTTGGTTGTTTTTTCGGGGTTCATATATCCTCATAAGGGTATTGAATTGTTATTTGAGATTGCTAACCCTGCGACAGACCAGATTGTGATAGCCGGAGAAGATGTTAAAGAAACAGGCTATTTGCCCGAGATTATTAAGCGTGTTTCGCTTGGGTTATGGTCAGAAAAGGTGACTTTTACCGGTTTTCTTCCTGCGCAGGGCTTGGCCGCGTTATTAGCGGTTGCTGATGCGGTGATTTTGCCTTTTAGAAATGGCGCCGGAGAATGGAATACTTCTATTCATGCTGCCGTATTAAACAGGGCGTTTGTAATAACTACATCTTTGACCCAAAGAGGTTATGATAGGAAACGAAATATATATTTTACAAAAGTGGATGATATTCAAGAAATGAAGTCAGCTCTTGCTAATTACGCTGGCAAGCGCAGAGATTATGATCATGATATTGATCGTGATCAATGGCAGGAAATCGCAGACAGGCATTGTTTATTATATGAGGACATTTGCGGATAATATTTGATGAAAACTGCCTTAATTACCGGGATCGCTGGTCAGGATGGTTCATATTTGACGGAATTTCTCCTTGCTAAAGGCTATAAGGTTATCGGCATTGAGCAAAACCGCGATAATATCCCGGACTATTTTTCATCTTCCTTGATTAATAAGGTCGATTTGCTTCAGTTAGATATCGTAAACTATTCCGGAATTAAGGAAGTATTTTTACGGTATAAGCCGGACGAAGTTTATAATTACGCTGCCTATTCATCAGGCTCCGGGATGTTTGATAATCCTGCTAAAATAGCAGAGGTAAATGGGCTGGCGGTTGTGCATATGCTGGAAATTATCCGTCAGGCTAAGATAAGCTCGCGTTTTTGTCAGGCGTCCTCTAGCGAGATGTTTGGCGGCACAACTGGGTCACCTCAATCTGAAAAAACACCTTTTAATCCGCGTTCACCTTATGGCGCCGCGAAACTTTACGCCCACTCTATGGTAGGGATATACCGCAAACATTATGGTTTATTTGCGTCTTCGGCAATACTTTTCAATCATGAGAGCCCGCGTCGGGGCCTGGGTTTTGTCACAAAAAAGATTGTCCATGAAGCAGTAAGGATCAAACTGGGTTTGGCTGGCGAACTGCATTTGGGTAATCTTGATGCGCGCAGGGATTGGGGGTTTGCAGGCGATTATGTGCAGGCAATGTGGCTTATGTTACAGCAGCCTGAGGCTTCGGATTATGTAGTGGCTACCGGACAGACCCATTCAGTACGGGAAATTTGTGAGATAGTCTTTGGGTATCTTAACCTTGATTATAAATCTTATGTCCGTAATGATCCGGCTGAATATCGTATGTTTGAGGAAGCGCAATTAGTGGGCGACTGGACAAAAGCCAGAACGCAATTGGGATGGAGCCCCAAGGTGGGATTTCGTGAAATGATTACCTTGATGGTCGATGCCGAGATGGAGATGAAGAGTGTATAAAAAGATCGAAAGCTGCAGGATATGCGGTAACACAAAGTTGGAGAAGATACTTGATTTGGGAGAGCAGATGCTCACAGGGGTATTCCCCGGTAAAAAAGGCGCGCAAGTTACAACCGGGCCGTTACGCTTAGTAAAATGCGCTGGGGATCAAGATATTTGCGGGCTTCTGCAGCTTGAACATTCCTATGATTTGGGTCAGATGTATGGCCAAAATTATGGTTATCGTTCAGGATTAAATCCAAGCATGGTCAGGCATCTTCATGCGAAAGTGGCAAAGATTCTTAAACAGGTTAACTTGCAAAAAGGAGATTTAATAGTTGATATCGGTAGTAATGATGGTACAACGCTTGCGGCTTATCCAGCCTCAGGGTATAACCTAGTAGGTATCGATCCTACGGGGGTTAAATTCCATCAGTATTATTTACCGCATATTCAATTAATACCTGATTTCTTTTCTTCTGCTTTATTGAAAGAGTGGTTTCCCGGTAAAAAAGCAAAGATAGTCACATCTTTTTCCATGTTTTATGACCTGGAGGATCCATTGGGTTTTATGCGTCAAATATATGATGTCCTCGCGGATGACGGAGCGTGGGTTTTTGAGCAAAGCTACATGCCAACTATGCTTGTGAATAATTCATATGATACCGTTTGCCACGAACATCTTGAGTTCTACGCATTAAGTCAGATTAAATGGATGGCAGATAGGGTAGGTTTTAGGATTGCTGATGTTGAGTTTAACGATATTAATGGCGGGAGTTTTTCCGTAATGGTGGTAAAGTCAAGTGGTAATTCGACTGTTGCCGCATCAGTGCAGAAAATCCTTGGAATGGAAAGAGATAGCGGTTTGGGTACACTTGAGCCTTATTTGGAATTCGCTAAGCGCGTCAAAAAAACAAAGATAGATTTACTGGGGTTTTTAAAAACAACCCAATTACAAGGGGAAAACGTAGCTGCGCTTGGAGCTTCGACTAAGGGGAACGTATTGCTGCAGTACTGTCAATTAACAAATAAAGATATAGCGTTTGTTGCAGAGGTGAATTCCGAGAAGTTTGGATGCTATACTCCGGGTTCCTGGATACCGATTATTTCAGAAGATCAGTTATCTATCAGGAAGCCTGATTATCTGATTGTTTTGCCTTGGCATTTTAAGAATTTTTTTCAGGCGCAAGAGAAATATAAACAATTTAAGCTGGTTTTTCCTTTACCTAATCTAGAGATTGCAGCAGCGAAGTGAAAGGGGAAATATTTTATGCAACACCATGATATCTTTAGGAAATTTAAGCCGTATTCTGGTTATGGAAGAAAGGGTTATGCGGTAAATTTCTTAGGTGTTTTTACCGATGTTTCGCATATTTGTCCTATTGGCCCTGAGCTTCAGAAGCGACACAACGTTGAAACTGATGAGAGAATATGGCTAGAGACTCAATATCCTGATTTTCAAGAAGAGTACTTTGAATGGATTAGTCTGCTTGAATCAGTTGTGCAAGCGAAACAGGACTTTACGGCAATAGAGCTGGGGGCTGGTATTGCTCCGCATTTAATAAACGCTGCCGCAGCCATCAAAAAGTATCACGGCGATTCTTTTGTGTTCAAGCTGATTGGAGTGGAAGGAGAGCCGACTTCTTATAAATGGATGCGAAAACATTTTATTGATAATGGCATAAATCCCGATGATCATACTCTCATAGAAGCTGTTGTCAGCAGAAAAGACGGGTATGCCATTTTCGAAGTTGGTTTTCCGCAAGGCTATGGCAGTTACATTGTGACATCATGGCAATTGCTCTTAAGGCCACTGAAGGAGACTTATCGTTTTATAAAAAGAAGCTATAAACGAATCAAGGGGCAGCCATGCGATGCTAAAGATTACTGGACAGGGAAGAAAGGCTTAGGGCTATATACCAAAAAGATAAGGTGTATAGGATTAGATAAAATACTTGCGGGCTTAAAAAAAGTTGATCTTATACATTTGGACATAAAGGGTGAGGAATATCGGGTTTTAAGCGCTGTCAAAGAACAGCTTTCTGAAAAGGTTAAAAGAATTCATATCGGCACGCATAGCCATGATGTTGAGAGCAGATTACGTAAATTATTTAAGAGCATGGGTTGGGAATGTATTTTTGATTTTCCTGGCAACGATAAGAGGATTACTCCTTTTGGGCAGATTAAGTTTCTGGATGGTGTCCAATATTGGCGCAATACCAAAGTATATTAAATATGGAAAATTCATCAGCTCAAATAAAGCTGTCATTTTGCATTCCTACCTATAATCGCGCAGGATTTATTGGTCAGACTTTGGATAGTATTATTTCTCAAGCTAGTGATAACATTGAGATTGTTATTGTGGATGGGGCATCTACCGATAATACTTCTGAAGTCGTGGATATGTATCGTAAGAAATTTAAGAATTTGGTTTATTTCTGCTCTGGGAAGAATATGGGTGTGGACCGGGATATGGCTAAGACAATCGAACTGGCACGAGGCCAATATTGCTGGATGTTTTCAGACGATGATTTGCTAAAGCCGAGGGCAATCAAAACAATCTTAAAAGAGATTGAGTCCGGGTGTGAAATATATCTATGTAATATAACCGCCTGCAACTTAAATATGCATGCCTATAAACAAATGTCTTGGCTGTCTGTTAAGATAGAAGACAGGATTTTTAACCTCGATAACGCGGAAGAGTTTAAGTTTTACTGTAATAATGCGAATTCAATTGGTGCTCTTTTTAGTTATATGAGTTCAATTATTTTACGCCGCGAACAATGGAATATCTCAGGATTTGATCAGGATTTTCAGTCTACAGCATATGCGCTTGCTTCATCATTGATTTCTTTTACTGCCAGAAAATGTAGGCTCAAGTATATAAAGGATTCGTTAGTGCTTTGGCGTAACGATAATGAAAGTTTTCAGTATTCCGGTGGGTTAGTGAAAAGATTTCTACTTGATTTTGACGGCTATTTAAAACTAGCGGATAAGTATTTTCTTAGTAATCCGGATTTAAGAATGTCGTTTCTTAAAGTGATGACTCGTGAGCATCCTTGGTATACGATTTTGCACGTCGTATCATTAATTCGCGATCAACAATTATGGCTGCAATTCAAAAATTATTTGTTAGCTTTTGGATATAGTCGTGGAATGATTAGGATATGCCGTTTTTGTTCTATGAATCAGGCAATGGTGGGATCCGCGGTTAGGTTAAAAAGGGCAGTAGTGCGCAGCGGTTTTTATTTATGGCTAGATAGAAATAGTCGCAGATAATATAAATTAACCCTCAGGGCAAGTTATTCTAAATGATAAAATTTTTTAACTACTTATTAATTTCTAATATTTTTACCGGGGCCTTTGTTTTTAATAAAGGCTTCTTCGATTTCTATGTCAGCTATTTATTCTTAACAAGCTTCCTATTATTTTATATCTTTTCATATCGGAAGATACATATATCTCCGAATTCGATTTATATTTTATTAGCCGTTTTTGCTTTCTCCTTGATAAATTTATTCCAGAAAAATAACTCACTTCCCTTGTTACTAAAAATACTGTTTGGATTTGTTCTTAACGGCCTTGCGTATTACCTGCTAATCCGCTTAAATAACAACAAGGTCGAAGGTCTGTTTCGCGTATACTTACAGATTGCTTGTGTGGTATCCTTAATTGGTATTTTTCAGGAAATTAGTTATTGGATCGGATTTCAGAAAGGTTATGACTTCCGCTATTTTATTCCCAGAACGGTAGGTCCTTACGCTCCGCTAGGCATCCTTAGAATTACATCAATAATGCAGGAACCTGCGCATCTGGGGGCGGCGATGGCGCCGGCTTTATTCATTTCCATCTTGAATATCATGCAAAAGACAAAGTATTTTATCGGTAAGAAGGCAAGTCTTCTTATAATTGCAACTGTTTTGTTATCGTTTTCATTGATTTCTTATATAGGGATAATTGTTTCTTTGATCTTGATCAGTGTTAATCATAAAAAGTTAAAGTTGGTTGCCGTCTGCGCATTAATCTTGATTGTTTTGAGTTTTGGTGCTTATAAGATTTTACCCGAGATCAGGGTGAGGATTAATGATACTATAGCTATCCTTAGCGGTAAAAAACCTATAGACAAGGTTAATTTGAGTACTTTTGCTTTCTATAGCAATGGTTTCGTAGCCTGTAAGAGTTTTATGCGTAACCCTTTGTTTGGTTCCGGGTTAGGCAGCCACCCTTTGTCCTATGATCGCTATATCTCTGAGGTGATTAACCCAGATAACATTACCTATGCTTTGAACAAAGAGGATGCCTCCGGATTATTTTTAAGGCTTGTTTCTGAAACCGGACTGTTGGGGATTTTTATTTTCAGTTATTTTATTTTCAGGTTTTATGTTTCTCGGGCAAGGGACGGTTATCTGTGGGCTATGAGTAATGCGATAATTTGTTTATTTGTTTTAAATCTGTTAAGGCAGGGCAATTATTTTTATAATGGTTTCTTGCTTTTTATTTGGTTATATTATTTTACGCATAGGAATGCTCAAAACAAGCCAGTGCCCTTATAATTTATATTATGAGTGATGCAAAGCCAAAACAAAGAATAGTTGTTTCCGCAGTTAATTTAACTGAAGGCGGGCCGTTATCAATTCTAACAGAATGCTTGAGTTATCTCTCTAGTGATTTAGCTAGTAGCTATGAGGTTATAGTTTTAGTTAATAACCAGCGCATTTTCAATTACCCTAACATAAGGTTTTATTCATTTCCCCTCTCAAAGAAATCATGGTTTATACGTTTGTACTATGAATATATATATTTTTGGGTGCTATCTAAAAAGATTCGTCCTCATCTTTGGTTGTCTTTGCATGATACAACTCCTAATGTGCAAGCAGATATACGGGCTGTTTACTGCCATAACCCTTCTCCTTTTCCGCCACTGACACTAAAAGATATATTTTTGGGAGGGTATAAGTTTATATTGTTTAAATTGTTCTATCGTTATTTATACGCAATTAATATTAAGAAAAATGATTTCGTGATATTGCAGCAGGATAGTTTAAGGGATAAATTTATTCAGTTAACCGGAGCCAAGAAAATAATTGTTGCCTATCCGAATATAAGATCTATAGAGAAGCCCGACCCTGTATTAATCAAAGGGAATGTTTTTTTATATCCTTCTTTCCCCAGAGTTTTTAAAAATTTTGAGGTTATCTGCAGAGCAGCCGCAGAATTATTGAAACAAAAGGTGGAGGATTTCCAGGTTATTTTCACCATTTCCGGCAGTGAGAATCGTTATGCTCGGCATATTTTTAATTCCTTTAAGCATGTAAGAAACATAAAATTTATCGGCCTTCAAACCCGGAAAAAAGTATTCGATCTTTATAATAGCGCTACATGCCTTATCTTTCCGTCATTGTTGGAAACCTGGGGATTGCCCATAACAGAGGCCAAGTTGTTCTCAAAACCCATTCTCTTGGCAGATTTAGAATACGCTCATGAAACTGTAGGAGCTTACGATAAGGTTAAATTTTTTAGTCCGGAAGATTATCTGCAATTGGCAGGTTTGATGAAAGCAGTAATAGATAAAACAATCGTTTTTGATAAAACGCAGGAACGCAAGATCTTGTCTTTATTCTCACGCGGCTGGAAGGAATTATTCCATATTTTGTTGTCAAGTAACCAAATTACCTGAACTACATAATGGTGAAATTTGAATACTAATCATTTGATTGCTGCGCAAACCTACAAGAGGGAAAATAATTTCGGCTTGCTAAGGCTTATATTAGCGTTTATGGTTGTGTCTTTTCATATAAATATGCTGTACGGGGTTAACCCGGGAAGATTAATTTCTTATCTTGTGGGTTTCGCGGTGAGCTCTTTTTTCGTCATCAGCGGCTTGTTGGTTACTTGGAGTTTTGATAAAGATCAAGAGTTGATTGCATATTCAATAAAGCGATTTTTTAGGATTTATCCTTTGTATTTTATAATGATACTGATTCAAATGTGCGCGCTTTTAGCCTTATTTCCGGGTGTTTTTAACATGAAGCTGGCAATATATAGTTTGAAATATTTTGTTTACAATGCCATATTCCTGAATTTTTTGCAGCCGACTATCCCCGGAGTCTTTGAAAATTTGAAATACAATGCTATTAATGGCAGCCTTTGGACTATCAAAATCGAAGTTTTGTTTTATGTCCTGTTGCCGTTAATCTACTATGCATTTAAGAAATTTAGGATTAAATTTCTAATCCTGATTTATTTCTTATCCGCTTTATTCTTTATTGTTTCTACTATGAACCCTGCTTGGAATACTTTTGTTGATCAATTTCCAGCCTATTTAAGATTCTTTATCGTAGGTATTATTCTTTACTTGTATGGATATAAAATAAGGTTTTCTTCTTTTTATGCGCTTTTGATCTCAGTTATTCTTTTTTTCACCAGTTATTATGCTATCGGTAATGTCTTTTATAAGGCTTTTGTTTATCCTGTATGTTTAGGGATTATTGTATATCTAGTCGGGTTTTCTAAGCCAGTATTTGATTTAAAATATGACATTTCTTACGGGGTTTATATTATCCATTTTCCGGTAATTCAAATTTTCTTATTTTTTGGTTATTTTACCAGTAGTTTTTATTTGTTTATTCCTGTTGTGTTGACAGTAATTATTCTGATGGCTTCTTTAAGTTATATATTAGTAGAGAAAAGATTTATAGAATTAGGGCATCGTTTGCCAAAGAAACTGATAGGTTTATAGGCGGTTTTGTTTTTCTAGGCGCCAGTTCCTTCAGCTGCAAGTAAGAGGGTAAATATTATGTTAGTAAGAATCAAAAAATTAAGCATAGAAATGGCTTGGATTTGTTTAGGGCAATTTTTAGTAGTATCTGGTGGAGTTTTTGGCGTTCGCTTGCTCACTTATAAGCTTAGTCCATCAATATACGGCGATCTGGCTATTGGTATGACAGTAGCGATCGTGGCGCAGCAGGCAATTCTTTTGCCTCTAGGATTGTGTTCTTTAAGGTTTTTCCCGGTGGCCCATGAAGATGGGCAACTTTATGTTTTTATTAAAGCAGTTAAGCTTTTATTGACTAAGGCGACTACTTTAATTGTAGCTGTTTCTGTTGTTTTGCTTATAATTCTGTTCTCGTTTGGTTATACAAAGTGGTTATGGCTTTTTACGTTAGCTTCTCTGTATTCCATTTTTGCAGGTTATAATATTGTGCTAGATCACATTCAAAATGCTGCCAGACAAAGAAAAGTTGTGGCATTGCATCAGGGGATAGGACAATGGCTGCATTTTTTTATCCCGATTGGCCTAATTAGCCTATGGGGTGCGCGTAGCAGCATTGTTATGTTTGGTTACATTATTGCCTCTTTGGTAGTTTTAAGTTCTCAGCTTGTTTTTTTTAGAAATAGAATATTAAGATTGATTCCTGCGGCAGAAAAGATAGAAGTGCCGACGGATATCTTAAATAAATATAACAGACAGTTGTTTCATTACGCCTGGCCGTTTGCTACATGGGGGTTGTTTACCTGGGCGCAGATTGCTTCCAGCAGATGGGCGCTATTTTATTTCACTGATAGCAGGAATGTGGGGCTTTATTCTGTACTTTATCAATTCGGATGCTATCCGATTGTTATTTTCTCAGGCATGGTCTTGCAGATGGTAAGTCCTGTATTTTTCAGCCAGGCTGGAGCAGGTAATGATTCCTACAGGGTGACGACTACGTTAAAGTGGAACAATCTATTGATAATAATGGCGGTTATGTCTACTTTGGTATCCATAGCGTTTTCTTGGATATTCCACAATGAAATCTTTTCATTGTTAGTCGCTCCGGAATATCGCTCGGTATCCCGATTGCTGCCGCTATTAGTTTTGTCGGGAGGATTATTCGCTATCGGTCAGGTTATTAATATGACTTTCTTCGTTAAGGCTGATACTAAAGTTTTAATTTATCCTAAAATCTTAAGCGCAGTTTTTGGCGTCTTATTAAATTATTTGGGAGCTTATTTCTATGGTTTAAACGGGGTTGTGATCGCTGGGATATGTTTCCCGCTTATGTATTTAAGTTGGATTTTGATTATCTACGCTTTTAGCAGGAATCGAACCGTGGATCAATGAATATATTACTTATTGATGCTTATTCAGCTCAACATATCGGAAACTTGGCTTTAGTGGATAGTGCGCTCGAGCAGCTAAAGATTAAATTTCCAGAAGCCGAATTTACTATTTTATCTTTTGATCCTGTTTCGATAGCAAAATACTCAAGGTGCAGGACATTGGAGACTTTATGGGCGGAGCAATTCTCCGGTTATTCGTTCATAGAAAAGGTTGCTTGGATTGTTAGGGAGAGTTTATGGGTATTTGCCAATGTTTTTAATCTATCGGTACTAAAACGTTTAGGGCTTATGGTAAAATTTGACAAATATACTTTTTCTAAAAAGAAATTAGCTGCACTTAAAGCATATTCAGACGCAGATATCGTTGTCAGCATTAGCGGAGAAGCATTGCAGGATAGTGAATGGAAAAGGGTGCCGCTTTTTCTCTTTGGATACTGGCTGGCTTATAAATTAGAAAAAGTTGTAGCAATCTTCCCTCAAAGCATCGGGCCGCTTAAGAAAGGTTTTATTAGGGTATTGGTAGGTTATGTGTTGAATTTGTGCGATTTAGTTCTTCCCAGGGACGAATTTTCTTTTCAGACGGTTCGGAATATGAAAATTAACCCTCGAAAAACATATTTGGTTCCGGATTTGGCAGTAAAACAACCATATATTCCTTTAGATCAGGCCCGCAGGCTCTTAGAATCTCAGGGGGTTAAACTTGACAAGCGGCCGCTTATAGGCATGGCGATATCCAAATGGGAAGATATAAAGTATGAAGGATATTTCTTAACCATGCAGCAACTCTGCCGTTTTATTCTTGATCAGCTTAACGGTTCGGTTGTATTCTTTCTGGCTAATAGGAGACTGCAAAAAGACCTTGGCGATTGGGATTTAACTCAGAAGTTATATGAGTTATTTTCCAGCCGGAATAATGTAACATTGCTTTCTAAAGAATATACTCCTCGTGAATGTAAAGGGATGCTGGGGCAATTGGACTTATTTATCAGTACTAGGATGCATGTTGCGATTTTTGCTACCATGGCTGGTACGCCAACAATTACGGTGAATACACAACTTAAGCTGCAGGGGTATATGAATTTAATTCATCAGGGTAATAGGTCTTGCGATGTTAATGATTTTACAATTCTAAAGGCCATAGAGTTGCTTAAGGATAGCCTGGCGCATAGTGAAGAAATCAGGGCGGCTCTTAAAAATTCACGCATAGAGCTGGAGAAGCAAACCGGTATGGCTTCCGAGCTTCTTAGGATTATTTATGATCAAAAAAATAAGTTATCCCGCGATCTTAGAGGCAAGAGATGATAAATATTAAGAGTGTATATATGGATGGGTTATGTACTGGCTGCGGAACATGCGTGGGAATGTGTCCAGTAAACGCTATCAATATGGTGGTTGATCGCGATAAAGGAGTATATCGTACGGTGGTTGATAGTAAAAAATGCGTTGGTTGTGGGGTTTGTTATAAAGTCTGCCCGGGGCATTCTGTAGATTTTGAAGAGTTAAATAAGGTTTTATTTGACCGGCAGGCACAGAGCAGCGTTTTGGGTAGTTATCTTAGTTGTTTCAGTGGTTATTCTACAGATAATAATCTTCGTTATGATTCGTCATCGGGCGGTCTGGTTACGCAGTTATTAATTTCTGCGCTTGAAAGAGGAATTATTGATGGGGCATTGATTACGGTGATGGATGATGGTAACCCATTGCGGCCACACTCATTTATCGCCAGAACTCAAGAAGAAATTATTTCATCCGTCGGCGCAAAATATTGCCCTGTCCCTGTTAACATAATGTTGAAAGAAATCCTGAATACTCAAGAAGGGCAAAAGTTTGCAATTGTGGGCATGCCTTGCCAGATTCAGGGCATTAGAAAAGCCGAGCTAGTCAATAAATACCTTAAGAAAAAAATAGTTTTACACCTTGGGCTTTTTTGCACACATGGGATTAGTTTCTTAGGTACGCTTGCGGCGCTTAAGGAAAGAGGCATAAAGGAAGATCAAGTTCAATCTATAAAATACCGCTTTGGTGATTTTCCTCCGGGCAAAACATTGATCAGATCAAATAACGAAGACAGGATAATCAATCATTTAGAATTCTGGAACGCTCTTTTATCCATAGGCATCGATGCTATCCCTGCTCGTTGCCGGATGTGTATTGATCAGACATCAGAGTTAGCAGATATTTCTATCGGTAGCGGATGGTTTGCCTATAAGATAAACAACCAGATAAATTATTCAGTAGGCGTCATAAGAAACACAGTCGGTAAGGCATTTATACAGGAAATAAAATCAGCAAATAAAATTGATATTTTTCCAGTTGATCCAGGAGCGTTGGCATTATTTGAAAAGACACAGCGAGGGGATAAAAAAAATAAGTATCAATATTTGTTGTTCTTTCTTAAGCTGTTTGCTAAGAAATATCCTGTTTATCGTTCAAAATTATTAAAATCTGAAATTAAAATGAATCTTAAGTTGTGGCTTAAAGCTTTAAACTTTTATCTGATGGGATGCGTCAATATTAAGGAAAAGGAGTAGATTTGTGGAAGTCTTAATGTTCTCTATCGCAACAAATAATTATGACCGAATCTACAAAGATAATATCCTAAGCCATAGGAAATATGCTGATAAATACGGATACCGGTATATTTTATTTGATCATCCCAAGAAAAGGATAAGTGCCTCGGATTCCGCTTGGATGAAAATCCCTTTAATTCTGCATGGATTGCAGAGAGGGTATAACTGGTTATTTTTCGTGGATGCCGATTGTAGGATTAGCCTTGGTGCTCCTGGGATTCTCACTCTTGAGAGGCCAGGTAAATATATTTATATGACCTTAGGCAGATCTAACCGAATAAATTCCGGCATGTTTATTATTAAAAACTGCAATCAAGCAAAAGAAGCCTTCAAAACTATTATGGACCATGTTGATGAAGATGCTATACCCAAACAAGACGTGGCGCTTTATGAAAACGGCCATGTAATCCATTATTTGAAAGAAAATAAATATTTGGAAGTTTTAGATAGAAAATGGAATGACAACACGGGTAATTGCTCTAATATTTATATTCTCCATCAAAGAAAAAAAGAGGCCTTTTTCTTCACGCTGGTTAAGAAGTTTTATTCTAGGGTTTTTTCTCGCATCCTATATATTGCTCCAAAAGAGAAGCGCAGTATAAGGTTAAGCCGTTTCCTGGAGCATTATAAAAGATTATACTTTTAGAGGGGCGAATTAGAATGTATGATATTATTTGCTCTATTGTTGTTTACAAAACAGAAGGCGCGCAGCTGAAGAAAGCGGTACAAAGTTTTTTAAATTCTTCACTGAATCTAAAATTGTATATTATTGACAATTCTCCGTCTGACAAGTTAAGAGATATATTAGTTGATTTTAACGCCGAGTATATTTTTAACAATAAGAATTTAGGTTTTGGTGCTGCTCATAATATAGCGATACGCAATTCAGCGGGGCTGTCAAAATATCACTTAGTATTAAACCCCGACATTTCCTTTGAGAGTGGGGTATTGGAAGCAATCTTTAATTTCATGGAGAAGAATATAAACGTTGGGCTTCTGATGCCAAAAGTTTGTTATCCTGATGGATCAATTCAGTATCTTTGTAAGTTATTGCCGAATCCGCTTGATTTATTTCTCAGAAGGAGCAATATAGCTATAGTAAACAGATTATTTAGGAAAAGTCTTGAGAATTACGAATTAAGATTTACTGGATATAGAATGATTATGGATGTGCCGTGTCTATCAGGCTGTTTTATGTTTTTGCGCAGGGAGATTCTTGCGAAAGTCGGGATCTTTGACCAGAGGTTTTTCATGTACTTAGAAGATGTTGATTTCTCAAGAAGAATCCATAAACATTATCGGACAGTTTTTTATCCGCAGGTTTCTGTAATTCACCATTACTCCAGAGGTTCTTATAGTAATTACTATTTATTTTGGTGTCATATTGTTTCTGCTGTCAAATATTTCTTTAAGTGGGGGTGGTTTTTTGACCAGGAAAGAAAGCTGGTAAATCGCAGGGCGATGGATAAGTTATCTTAAGTTTGCCAAGTATGAACTTTTTAACTGCTAAATAAGAGAAGGTGATATGGCATATTTCTTTGTAGTGGCAATATCCTTTATAATCGTTTTTCTAATTACCCCTACTATCCGCTATATTGCTTTAAAATTTTACGCCATTGATAAAACAAACCATCGTAAAATCCATAAGAAGATCGTAACCAAGCTTGGGGGGTTGGCGATTTACTTAGGGGTTTTGGGAGGGTTATCGGTAATTTCCCTTTTTGATTTTTCTTTCTTTAGAGTAAATTTTTCTTTGTTTTTTAGTCTGTTAATCGGGATAACTCTTATTTTAATGTTAGGCATATACGATGATTTTCAAGGCAGTAGCGCGCGATTAAAATTTATAATTCAAATAATAATTTCCTTTATGATTATTAAGTCAGGGTTTCTTTTAGAAAATGTTACTATCGGCAAATTTATCAATATTAACCTCGGAATGTTTAGTATCCCGATAACTTTGTTATGGCTTGTTGGCATAACAAACGCTATTAATCTTTTGGATGGTTTAGACGGGCTTGCCTCTGGGGTTGTTGGCGTAACATCATTATTTATTTTTATCTTTAGTTTAATCTTGCAAGATGTGTTTGTTTCTTGCGTGGCATTGGCATTGTTTGGGGCAATACTTGCGTTTTTAAGGTATAATTTCTACCCGGCAAAAATATTCATGGGGGATACGGGCAGCCTATTCTTAGGTTTATCTGTAGGATGTTTGGGAGTATATAAACCTATGGGCAGCGTTCAAAATCATTATTTTGTCCCTGTGGTGCTGCTGCTTTTTTTGCCGATATTGGATACGGTACTGGCGATAATGAGGAGGGTTTTGAGGCGGCAAAATATTTTTACCGGAGATTCTTCCCATATCCATCATTATTTTATGAAATTAGGTTTTAGCCAGCCGGAAACAGTGATAAGGTTTTATATAATAACTTTTATCCTGGGGCTTTTTTCACTATTTATTATAATAGCCTAATGGAACAGCAAAAACTCATTAATTTCGCAGATCGTTTTTTATTAGTTGCATTGTGCCTGTTTTTAGTTTTAGCGCCTTTCTTAAAAATAGCGGTTAAGGTTATTTTAGGATTATCAGTTGCGGTTTTATTTGTTGCTAGTTTTTTAAAGTATAAATATGCATATAATAAGGGT
The DNA here is from genome assembly GCA_025453395.1 of Candidatus Omnitrophota bacterium. Taxonomy (NCBI): domain Bacteria; kingdom Pseudomonadati; phylum Candidatus Omnitrophota; species Candidatus Omnitrophota bacterium. The sequence goes on along the minus strand of JALOQK010000002.1, from coordinate 319,542 downwards.
TTATTGCATGTAAGCCCCGTGCTTAAAGCCATATTAATTTTCTTGGGAGCAGCTATTTTGTCAACTTTATTTAGCGCGTTACCTAAGCATAGCTATGGGATATTAATGGATCGGTATATCCCTTATGTTTTATTCTTTATCCTCGGGCTTGTTGTTGTCAAAAATAATATCAGGAATTTCTTTATTATTTGCACGATTGTCGTTTCTTTGAATATAGTAATAGGGATTGGGGGAATGAAAGATTATTTAGCGTTTCATCCGGAACGGCTTTTTACAGCTTTTAAAATGGATGTAACCCTGACTAATTTCTTGATTATTTTTGCCCCGTTGTGCGCATGTGGGGCTATTTTAGCCGGGGCAAGGTTATGGCATGTATTGAATTTTGTGGGGCTAATTTTTATACTGCCAGTTTTTGTTTGGGTTGGTTCGCGTTCTACATGGTTTTCAGTAGCTGTAGCAGTATTTACTGTGCTTCTACTTAAGAAAACCAGAAGGTTATTCTTATGGGCGTTATTGCTTATTTTTGCGGTTATTCTTATGCCTACCTTTTTTCAAAACAGGCTGCATAATACTTTTAATACTAATACTTGGGGAGATAGGATGTTATTATACCAGACAGCTGGTAAGATATTTTTGCACTATCCGCTTTTGGGGTCCGGCACCGGGACTTTTGAGAAGTTGCTTTATGAGTTTGGTCCTGTTGGAGGTTATCCTGAAGGGCGTATTCATTTGCACGCCCACAACACATTTTTAGAAGTTTTATCGGAAATGGGCATTATTGGTTTTTTTGCTTTTTGCGGGATATTCTTTTGTTTTTTTAGAATGGTATCTAAATTTAAAGCCCTTTGGCAGGGTGATTCAGTTCCCGGGCAGGGGATGATTTTAGGGGGAATTGCTGGCATTGTGGCAGTCTTGATTTTTGCTAACGCATCCACGTTGATCATTGTGGGAATGCGGGATGCTCCGGTTTTCTGGTTTTTCTTAGGGGCTATAAGCGGTTTGTGCGATCAGAAAATTGTTAATTAAGTGGCTATTTTCGGCGATAATGGAAACCACATATTTAATCTTGACAGTTTGATTGTCTTGTGATACATTTCTTATAGATGTTATAAATAGCACTTTGGAGAAATGTATGACTTATATCGAATTTCAAAAGATCTTAGGGCCATTTACGGTGTTTTCGCTCGCTGACATACGGCAAGCTGTCCCTGCGTTTCATCGTAGGCGGCTTAACGAATGGCAGGAAAAGGGCTATATTCGTAAGGTAATTAAGGGGTATTACCTTTTTGCCGATAGGGCTCTTAATGAGAAGGTTCTTTTTGAGATCGCCAACCGAATTTACGCGCCTTCGTATGTTTCGTTTGAAATGGCGCTTGCTTATTATGGATTGATTCCGGAAAGTGTCTATGGAATTACTTCCGCGTCAACCCGCAAAACCAGCAATTTTAAAACTCCAATAGGGTCATTTATTTACCGGACTATTCAGCCAAAGCTGTATTTCGGCTTTGACTTTCTAAAGAATAATGAAAAGTTATTTAAGTTGGCTTCTCCGGAAAAGGCATTTCTGGATCTTTTTTATATGAAGACTGAACTTCGCGATGCCGTAAGCTTTGAAGGACTGCGTATTAATCGCGAGGTATTTCTTAAGCTGATGAATCATAGTAAGATAAATAGCTATCTGGGTGTTTATAGGCAGGTATCTTTGAAGCGTAGAGTAAATAATTTTTGGGAGTATATTAGGCATGCTTGAGCTTAAACAGATAGAATCATTTTTTCCTGAACAGTTACGGCATTTTAAACGTAATCTTTTGCGAGAGTATTTCCAGTATAAGATACTGGAAGCGGTGTTTGCCAATCGATATGGGCAAAAGCTGGTGTTTATGGGAGGTACGGCAATCCATATTGCGCATGGACTGCCTAGATTTTCCGAGGACCTGGATTTTGATAATCGGGGCCTGGATAAGAATGATTTTAGCGTTTTAACTCAAACAGTATCAAAGAAACTTACCCTTGAGGGATATGTTATTCAAACCGGCACTTCATTTAAGGGGGCTTTTAGCGCTGATATCAAGATTATGGGGGTTTTGTTTAACGAAGGGCTTTCTGGGCATAAGGATGAAAAAATTTTAATTAAGCTGGATGCCCAGCCGCAAAATTTTAAATATTTAGCGCAGAGTGTAATCATTAATAAGTTTGATATTTTTAAGAGTATTAACGTTGTTCCTGTTGATATTTTGCTGGCGCAGAAATTTTATGCTATTCTTGCCCGTAAAAGGGCGATAGGCAGGGATTTCTATGATGCTATATTTTTGGCTGGTAAAGCAAAACCAGATTTTATATATTTAAAAGATCGCGCTGGCATTAAGAATAAAGAAATGCTTAAAGCAGCGCTACTTGAACGTTGCGAGAAGCTTGATTTTAAGCTTTTATCCAGAGATGTAGAGCAATTTGTATTTTCTCCGGAAGATGCAAAGAAAGTGCTGCTTTTTATGGAGTATGTTCAGGGATGGTAAAAAGCAAAAACCTTTGACAAATAGCGTCGTTTAGGATATATTCTTATACCTTAAATATAACGGAGGGCAATATGGCGAAAATGACGGTTAAAGACCTGGAGCTTAAAAATAAGAACGTCTTGATGCGCGCGGATTTTAACGTGCCGCTTGACGCTAATCTTAATATTACTGATGATATCCGTATCCGCTCTACAATTCCGACCATAAAGTTTATTCTGGAGAAATCGCCTAAAAAGTTGATTCTTGTAAGCCATTTGGGGCGTCCTGATGGCAAGGTTGTAGCAAAATACAGCCTTAAGCCGGTTGCCGCGCGCTTAAGAGAGCTTTTGGGAGTGCCGGTTAAGTTTATAGAAGAGTGCGCAGGCGATTCAGTTAAAAAAGAAATAGACGCAAGCCAGGAAAAAGTTGTTTTACTTGAGAATTTAAGGTTTCATGCCGAAGAAGAAGCTAATGATGCCGGTTTTGCCAAGCAGCTGGCCTCTTTAGCAGATTGTTTTGTTAATGACGCCTTTGGCACCGCCCACAGGGCGCATGCTTCAACTGAAGGGGTGACTAAATATTTGCCTTCGGTTTCTGGATTCTTGCTTGCCAAGGAGATAGAATATTTAGGAAGCGCCGTAGAGAATCCCCAAAGGCCGTTTATAGTTATTTTAGGAGGCGCCAAGGTTTCGGATAAAATCGCGGTTATTGAAAATTTGCTTCCTAAATGTGATGCGATTATTATTGGCGGAGGCATGGCCTATACTTTCTTAAAAGCGCAAGGAAAACAGATCGGTAATTCAAAGTTAGAAAAAGACAAACTTGATATCGCCAAGAGCATCCTGGATAAAGCGAAATCTTTAAACAAGGAAATACTTTTACCAGTTGATAACGTAATAGTGGATAATGTTGATGCTAATGCCAAGGCCGAAATTGTCGGCGATGCCATTCCAGATGGAAGGATCGCCGTAGATATTGGCCCTAAAACAATAGAATTATTTAAAAAGAAATTGTCCAGCGTTAAAACCATTGTTTGGAATGGGCCATTGGGAATTTTTGAGATGGATGCTTTTGCCAACGGGACAAAGCAAGTCGCAGAGTATATCTGCACATTAAAAGCGGTTTCTATTATTGGCGGAGGAGATACTGCCGCGGCGGTGGCGAAATTCAAGCTGGAAGATAAAATGACGCATATCTCAACTGGCGGTGGCGCCAGTCTTGAATACCTGGAAGGTAAAATGCTTCCCGGAGTTGCGGCATTAACGCAGAAGAAATAATATGAGAAAGACAATTATTGCCGGAAATTGGAAGATGTATAAGACCGTTACCGAGGCCCTGGAGCTGGCCAATGGTTTGAAGCGAGAATTATATAAATTAGAAAACACAGATATAGATATTGTAGTTTGTCCGCCTTTTACGTCTCTTATGGAGGTTTCTGAAGTTTTAGAGCAATCCAATATTATGGTTGGTTCGCAAAACGCGCATTGGCAGGAAGAAGGGGCTTTTACCGCAGAAATATCCTGCAAGATGCTTAAGGAAATAGGGGTTAAATATGCGATTATTGGCCATTCCGAGCGCCGGCAGTTTTTTGGAGAAACTAACTCCGGGGTTAACAAAAGAGTACAGGCGGTATTAAAGAATGGATTGACCCCGATAATGTGCGTGGGTGAATCTTTAGAAGAAAGAGAAAAGAATTTAACCTTTAAGGTTTTAGATGACCATGTTTTAAGCGGCTTAAAAGATATTACTGCCCAAGATGCCGTACGGGTTGTCATTGCTTATGAACCGGTCTGGGCAATTGGCACCGGAAAAACCGCGACTACCCAACAGGCGCAGGAAGCGCATAAATATATCCGCGATCTATTAGCTAAAATGTATGGCCGGGAAACTTCCCGGGAAATACGCATTCAATACGGCGGAAGCGTTAAACCGGAAAATATCGCAGAATTAATGCGCCAGCCGGATGTCGATGGCGCGTTGGTGGGAGGAGCCAGTTTAAAAATAGATTCTTTTTCGCAGATTGTTATTCAGGCAAATACAGTTAAGAAATAATTAAACAAAAGGAATCCGGTTATGATGATATTTATGCTTGTAATCCACGTTATTGTTTGTATTTTGCTGTTGGTGATTGTTTTGATCCAATCCGGAAGAGGCGGAGGCCTGGTAGAAGGTGTCGCGGGAGTGGAGTCCATCTTAGGGACTAAGACCAGCGCCTTTTTGACCAAGTCCACAACTGTTCTTTCCACGATGTTTTTTATTACTTGTTTAACCTTGGCGTTTTTATCAGCGCAGCAGGGAAAATCATTGATAAGAGATAACCTTAAGGTTGATAAAAAGCAAGCGGCTGCGGCAACAGATACCAAAAATACAGCTTTACCCGTTGCTCAAACTGCGCCTAAAGACGCGAATGCACAAGAAAATCCCAAAACTCAATAAACATTTATTAAAAATTCCAAAAAAGGCCGCTTCTTATAAAGAAGTGGCTTTTTTTTAAAATTATGGATAAAAAACTTTTCTGGCTTTTTGCTTTAAGCTCGGGCGTATATTTCGCCCAGGGGATAGAGGGGCTCCCCTCCCAAAGCCTTTTTTACTATTTCAAGGAAACACTCGGATTCTCTCCGGAAAAAATAATGCTGATCACCAGTTTTACCATAAGCGCCTGGCTTATCAAGCCGATGATCGGCTATGTCATTGACAGTTGGTTGAGCAAAAAAGCCTGGATATTTATTGCGCTTTCTTTAGATATCATCTGCGTATTATGCATCGGATTATTCAGCCTGCCGGTATTTTTCCTAGTTGTTGTTTTATTGTTTAATGCCACTAATGCCGCTTTTCGCGATGTAAGCGTGGACGGCATGATGTGCGTGCAGGGTAAAGAATTCGGTATAACCGGAAAAATTCAAAGCATCCAATGGATAGCTATTACTATATCAGGGCTTATGACCGGAATCTGCGGAGGCTATATTGCGGAAAAATTAAATTACCGCGCCGGGTATATGCTTTTAATCCCGTTTTATCTTTTGGTAGGCCTTACCGCGTTTTTCTACAAGCCGCTTATCGCGGAAACAAGGCCTAAGTCCAGTTTTCTAACGGACATGAAAAAAGTTTTAGGCGATAAGCGCCTGATTTTAGTAGGAGTATTTATTTTTCTTTATAAATATTCGCCTTCGTTTGGCACCCCGCTTTTCTTTGTTCAACGCGACCAGTTTAAGTGGGATAAGATTTGGATCGGCTATTTTAGCGCTATAGGAGCTGTTTTTGAGGTAACTGGCGCTCTTATCTATTTTAAGCTAAGCAAAAGAATAAATATCAAGAAATGGCTTTATATCTCCATATTCTTGGGGGCGGTAACGACTTTAAGTTACCTATATTATACTCCGGTGACCGCGGTAATTTATAATATCCTTTATGGCGTTTTGGGGATGTTTATCTTTCTGATGGTTATGGATTTTATGGCCAGAAATACTGCTAAGGGCTTAGAGGCGACGTCTTTCGCGCTTTTATGCAGTTTTAGCAACTTAGCGCTTGTGGCAAGCAACCTTTCCGGAGCGTTCTTACTGCCTATTTTAGGCCTAAAACCTTTAATTGTCATCTCTGCGCTTACAAGTTTTTTGTGTCTGCCGTTAATTAAAAAGATATAGTTAGCTAAAGCGTCTACCATGTATTATAATAGAGGCAAAGGAGAGATGTATGGAGCAGATGCCGGATAATAAGAAGCCTGCGACAGTAACCCCCGAGGAAAAAAAGAAAATTTCCGATATGGTCAAATACCTCGCGCGAGCTGTGTCGCAGTCACACGATTTTGGGATTACCCATCCTTTGGCATTGCAACCCATTGAAGATTCATTTAAAATTCTAAGTGCCCTGATGCAGGAGCACAACCATGTGGCGCTTTATATTGCCGAGAAGAAAATAAGATATATTGACACTGCCATTGAGGAGAGAAATCCGGTAGTGGATAAATTAGTTACGCTTTTTACCGCGGCTAAAGTGGTAAGCGTTGAGTTTGATAAAGGCTTTAGCCGCGAGGATTTTATAAGTTTCTTGGGTGTTTTTGCCATGCGCTCTCAGGATATTATTGCGCAAGGTGGCGCCGAGGCCTTATTTAAGCAGAAAAACATCACTCATTTTAAGTTGAATCCCATTAAATATGAATTGATCGGGATGGATAAGCGTGTTATTTCCGGAAAATCGGATATGAGCGATGAAGACTTAACCCGTGAACTGGATAAAATATTCGGCAAGCCTAATGATGGAAGCGCTTTGGCAGAGCCGGAAAAGCCGAAAGAATCCCCCGAAGAAAATCCCGAAGATAAGCTTATCGCGTTAATTGATACAGCGCTTCAAGAAAATACCCAGCAGTCAGCGTTTGTGGAGAAGCTAAACCAGGACCCGCTGGAAGAGGTACATTCTATTACTGAAGCCGTGCACATTTTAAATAAAGTAGGCGGCGAGAAGGCAAAAACGATTATTTCCGGGGTAACTAAGAAGTTGGATTTACTCCGGGATAATCTCTACGCAAACCTGATTGAGAATAAAGACGACGAAGCGGCAAAGCTTCTTTATAGATCCTGCGCGGTTTTAGGAAAAGAGCTTTCAAAGCAGATTAAAACTATTCAGGTAAAAGAAGAGCTTAAAGGCGCGCTTGAAGGCATGGAAAGCGTATTGAATATGATTATGGACCAGACCGAGGCGAATAAAATGCTTTCCGGTTTTCTAAAGGGGCCGATGTCCTTGAAGAAAAAGGCAAGTTTTCTAAAAAGCCTCTCCGCGCGTGTTAAATTGTCTGTTGATTTTGAATCTATGATCAAGAAATTACTTATTCTAAAAGGCATGCCTGAAGATGAAGTGCGGATTCTGCTGGAACAGAAAGCGGAAATCTTAGAGCAGGCAGATAAGGAAAAGCAAGTAGATCTATCACAGGAATTTAAGCCTTTATTGCAGGCAATAAGCCAAGACCAGGGAAATGTGGAAAGTGTAACTGCCCAGCTTAATGAAATTGTTTCCAAGACGCTGGACGCCCAGCTTAAAACCGCAACCAAGAAAATCCGCGCGGAAAATGAAAAGCTGACCAGCCACGCCAAAGCCCTTAGCGCGGCTTTTGCTGATGTCGCGCAAGGTATCATCATTTTTCAAGAGGACGGAAGGGTTGTTTTTTCAAATAAAGCCTGCGCGAATATTCTTCAGGCAGAGGTGAATAAAAAATTGGATGCCACGCTTATTAGTCTATTGGATAAATGGCTTGCGGATGCCTCATGGGAGCAAATTTCTCAAGGCATTCAGATTAATGAAGCGCAAAAAGAAAACTTAAGCAAAATTATTTCTTGCGTCAAAGCCGTCCAGCGCGACGAAAAAGGTAAATTAAGCGCCGTAATTTTTAATAAATAGAATCCCGCCTATAATTGTATTTGCATTTTAATAAACGTTAACTATAATACTACTATATGTTTGAGCGCTTAGAGCCCTATATATTAAGCTTTATACCATTGTTTGTGGCGGTAGATGCCATAGGCAATATTCCCATATTTGTGTCTTTGATCGAAGGCGCCAATAAGAAGCAAAAGCAAAAGGCTATCGCTGAATCCGTGACTACTGCGGCAGCTATGGCGATTTTGTTTATGCTCTTGGGTAAACTTATTCTTAGGGTATTAGGCATAACTATCCCGGATTTTCAAATAGCCGGAGGGGCGCTGTTATTTATTATATCGGTGCGGCTTCTTTTGCCGGGAGCAAAGAAAAGCTTTTCTTCCGAAGGAAGCGATAAAGATGTGGGGGTATTTCCTTTGGGGACACCTCTTATTACCGGCCCGGCAGTTTTAACTACCACCTTAATGATGTTGGACAGCCATGGCTTTTGGCCGACACTTGTTTGTTTGGTTATAAATATGCTTTTTGTCTGGCTGACATTAGCTAAATCAGAGGTGATAATCAAGTCTATCGGCATAAATGGGGCAAGGGCTTTTTCTAAGATAATGTATATTTTACTTGCCGCAATTGGGGTAATGATGGTACGCAAAGGATTCGGGGTTATATTATGATGAAGAAAGTTTTAACTTTTATTATGGCTGGAGGAAAAGGCGAGCGGCTTTGGCCTTTGACTAAAGACAGAACTAAGCCGGCAGTGCCTTTTGGCGGCATATACAGGATCATAGATTTTACTTTAAGCAATTGCATAAATTCCGGCCTGCGCAGGATCTATGTCTTAACTCAATATAAATCAGCTTCTTTGCAAAGGCATATCCGCTTGGGATGGAATATCCTTCCATCAGAATTAGACCAGTTTATTGAGTTATTGCCCGCGCAGCAAAGAGTAGGGAATACTTGGTATTTGGGAACAGCCGATGCCATTTATCAAAATCTTTATGCCTTGGATATGGATAGTCCCGATGAGGTTTTGATCCTGGCCGGCGATCATGTTTACAAGATGAACTATTATACTCTGATAGATTATCACCGCGAGGTGGACGCGGATTTAACTATCGGGGTGGTGGAGGTGGATAAAGAAAAATCTTTGCATTTCGGGGTAATTGAAGTTGATGCTATGGGCAGAGTCAGAAGTTTTGAAGAAAAGCCCCATAAGCCAAGGACTTTGCCGGCAGATAATGATAAGATCTATGCTTCTATGGGAATTTACGTTTTTAAAAACCAGGTATTGCGCGATGAGCTGGTGGAAGACGCCAAAAAAAATGCTTCAGGCCATGATTTCGGGAAAGAGATCATTCCGGCAATGATCAAGAAAGGATACCGCATTGCCGCCTATAATTTTATTGACGAAAATAAAAAAGAGGCAAAATACTGGAGAGATATCGGAACCCTGGATGCTTATTTTGAAGCCAATATGGACTTAATCCAGGTAGACCCGGTTTTTAACCTTTACGACAAGGATTGGCCGATAAGGACCTTTCAGGAGCAATTTCCTCCGGCAAAGACGGTTTTTTCCGGAGATGAAATTACCGGCAGGATCGGTTTATCCCTTGATTCGCTTGTTTCCGGAGGATGTATTATAAGCGGCGGCAAGGTACAGCGCTCTATCCTGTCTCCGAATGTGCGCATTAACAGCTATTCGCAGGTAATTGATTCTATACTTATGGAAGGGGTTAATGTGGGTAGATACGCCAAGATCAAGCGCGCGATTATTGATAAAGATGTCACCATTCCATCCGGGATGGTCATTGGTTATGACCCGGAAGAAGATAAAAAACGTTTTACTATTACTGATTCAGGCCTGGTGGTTGTGGCCAAGAAAACAGAAATAAAATAGAGGGGTATATGATCCGCAAGGCCGTAATTAAGGATATAAAACAAATCCAAGCGCTTATTAATTCTTTTGCCGCTAAAGATCTTATGCTTGCCCGGTCGCTTAATGAGTTATATGAGAATATCCGTGATTTTTGGGTTTGTGAAGAGTCTAGAAAGATTATCGGGTGCGCGGCTTTGCATATTTCATGGGACAATTTAGCTGAAATCAAGTGCCTTGCGGTAGATGCAAAGTTTCAGGGCAAAGGCATTGGCAGGCTTTTAATTCAGTCGTGCATCAAAGAGGCCGCAGGATTAGGCTCTAAAAAAGTATTTGTGCTTACTTATCGCGCCGGGTATTTTAAGAAACTTGGGTTTAAGCAGATTAAACACAGCCTTCTTCCGCATAAAATCTGGGCGGAGTGTATTAACTGCCCGAAATTCCCCAATTGTCAGGAAACAGCCCTTATAAAAAATATTGCAAAATAGGCGTATTTATAGTAATATACTCGCCTTTGGAAGCTTTTAACCCTGCCTGCCGGCAGGCAAGTTTAGGGAGGTAATTACATGGATTATTTGTTTTCTGAAGAGCAAAATATGGTGCAGGAACTGGCAAGAAAAATCGCCCAGGAGAGAATTAAGCCTGTAGCCGCAAAATATGACCAATCCGAAGAATACCCGTGGGAGGTCATTAAAGTTATTGGCGAGGGCGGGTTATTCGGTTTATTTATCCCGGAGCAATACGGCGGCATGGGCATTAGCGTAACTAATCTATGCCTTGCCACAGAAGAGTTGTCCCGCGCCTGCGGGGGTATCGCGGTTTGCTACGCGGCATCAGCCCTGGGGACTTTTCCAATCGTTCTTTTCGGAAATGACGCGCAAAAGCAAAAATACCTTCCAGATCTAGCATCAGGCAAGAAAGTGGCAGCGTTTGCTGTAACCGAGCCTGAAGCCGGGTCAGACGCCTCGGCGATTAAAACTACCGCTAAAAAAGAGGGTGATTACTATATTCTTAACGGCTTAAAGCATTTTATCACCAACGGCGGGGACGCGGAAACCTATGTAGTTATTGCCATGACCGATAAAAATAAAGGGGCAAGGGGCGCGTCCGCATTTATAGTAGAAAAGGGCATGAAAGGCTTTAGCTTTGGCAAAAAAGAAGACAAATTCGGTATTCGCGCTTCTTCAACCCGCGAGCTTGTTTTTACCGATTGCAAGCTGCCAAAGGAGAATTTATTATCCCGCGAAGGCATGGGTTTTATTGTAACCATGAAAACCTTTGATATGTCGCGTCCGGGCGTAGCAGCCCAGGCCTTAGGCATAGCCCAAGGGTCTTTGGATTTAGCGGTTAAATACGCCAAGCAGCGCCATCAATTTGGTAAATCCATATCTTCTTTTCAAGGGATTCAATGGATGATTGCCGACATGGCTACTGAGATTGAAGCCGCGCGCGCATTAATTTATGCCTGCGCCCGGATGGTTGATGCCGGAAAGACTGATGTTTCCAAGGAATCAGCTATGGCCAAGATGTACGCGTCAGACGTGGCAATGAAGGTATCATTAGATGCCATGCAGATCTTTGGCGGCTATGGCTATATGAAAGATTATCCGATTGAGAAATATGTTAGGGATGCTAAGATTACCCAGATCTATGAAGGAACAAACCAGATCCAAAGAAATATCATAGGCCTGCAGATAATTAAGGAATTAGGTAAATGAACATAATTGTCTGCATAAAACAGGTTCCGGAGACAACTGAAGTCAGGATCAATCCGGAAACCAATACTTTAATTCGCGAGGGGGTTAAGTCTATAATTAACCCCTTTGATATGTACGCTATTGAAGAAGCGATCCGCTTAAAAGAAAAAACAAACGGCAAAGTCTTAGTCCTTACTATGGGGCCTGCTCAGGCAGAAAGCGCGCTTAAAGAGGCTATTTCTTTGGGCGCGGATGAGGGTTATTTGATTTGTGACCGTGCCTTTGCCGGAAGCGATACCTGGGCAACAAGCTATACCTTGGCCGGGGCAATAAAGAAAATGGGGGAGTTTGATCTTATTATTTGCGGCAAGCAGGCATCTGATGGGGATACCGCGCAGGTCGGCCCCGGAATAGCCGCGCACTTAAATATTCCGCAGGTAACCTATGTTAAGAAAATTGAGGAAATAAAAGATAAATCCCTGCGGGTGGAAAGAATGATGGAAGAGGGTTATGAAGTAATTCAAACTCCGCTTCCAGCGTTAATTACCGTAGTCAAAGAAATCAACCAGCCCAGGCTTGCTTCTCTAAAAGGGATGATGAGGGCAAAAAGCGCTAAAATTAATCTGTTAACTCAAAAAGAATTAGCCCTTGATGCGCAAAATATCGGCTTGTGCGGCTCTCCTACGCAGGTTGTAAAAATATTCACGCCCACGCCAAGAGCAGGCGGACAGATACTGCAGGGAGAAACCCCGGAAATTGCAAAAGAGTTAGTAATGCTCATCAAAGATGAGGTCAAATAACCATGTCAATTCATCTTATTAAGGAAAAATGCACTGGTTGCACGTTATGCGTTAAGGTTTGCCCTTTTGGGGCCATAACGGTTACGGATAAAAAGGCAGTTATTGATTTTAATAAGTGCAATATCTGCGGCGCCTGTGTTGATGCCTGTAAATTTAAGGCTATTGAAATTAAAAAATCTGCCCCTGTCTGCGTATTGCCGGATATCAAAGATTATAAAGGGGTATGGGTTTTCATTGAGCAGAAAAAAGGCAAAGTCCAGTCCATTGCCTTTGAATTATTGGGAAAGGCTTCTGAATTAGCAAAAAAATTAGACTGTCAGGTGGGGGCGGTTTTTATTGGGGATAAGCTGGAGGGTGAAATAGATGAGGTTATTGCGCGCGGCGCAGATGTTGTTTATTTGGTAGAGGCCCCTGAAATCGCTAATTTTCAGGATGAACCTTATACCAATATTTTGGTAAAATTAATTCAAAAATATAAACCAGAAATACTTTTGTGCGGGGCTACCGCCATAGGAAGGTCGCTAATAGCAAGAGTTGCCATTAATATCAAGGCCGGACTTACTGCTGATTGCACCGGGCTTGATATTGACCCGGATAAAAAAATCCTTTTACAGACTCGCCCCGCTTTTGGCGGGAACATTATGGCTACGATTATTTCGCCTAACTATCGCCCGCAAATGGCCACGGTCAGGCATAAAGTCATGCAGCCTATTCCCGCGGACAAACATAGAAAAGGAAAGATCATCCGCGAGAAATTTGAAATAAGCGATTATTTTTCCCGCACAAATCTTCTTGATATAGTTGAAGAAGTAGAGTCTTTGGTGAATATAGCCGAAGCCGATATTATTGTTTCAGGCGGCAGAGGCATGGGTTCAAAAGAAAATTTTAAGATTTTAGAAGATTTGGCCCACGTAATAGGCGCGGCAGTCGGCTCTTCACGTGCCGCGGTTGATTCTGAATGGATGCCTTATTCTCATCAGGTCGGGCAAACAGGGCGGACAGTCGCCCCTAAGATTTACTTTGCCTGCGGGATTTCCGGGCAGATCCAGCATTTGGTCGGCATGCAATCATCAAAGATAATTATCGCTATAAACAAAGACCCGGATGCGCCGATTTTTAAGGTTGCCACTTACGGGATTCTTGGCGATGTCTTGCAGGTGGTTCCGGCTTTAACAAAAGAGTTTAAACAGATTTTAGGTAAATAACAGGCTAAGAGGCATTTTAAAAAGGGGCGTATCTTTATATTAAGATGCGCCCCTTTTAATTATTGATTAGCCTTAATTCCGTGGTATAATTATTTTAATTTATTATAGAACATAAGGATCATACAACGCTGGGGGATAAAAAATTGGCTAATTTATTGATCGTGGATGATGAGGATGATGTCAGAGAGTTCGCGGCTAATTTCTTTCGCAGGAGGAAAATCAATGTTACTACCGCTTCAAGCGGAGAAGAGACGCTTAAGCTTTTGGATAATGCCGCTCCGGATTTGATACTTCTTGATATAAAAATGTCAGGCATTGACGGCATTGAAACCTTAAGACAGATCCGCCAAAAGAACACGCGAATAAAAGTAATAATGGTTACCGGCAAGAAACCAGAAGAGGACGGTTCCATAGAGAAGTGCCGTGAATATGGGGTGCATGATTACATCCATAAGCCTCTTGAGCTGGATGAGCTTGAAAGGTTAGTCATGAAAGAGCTCGGATAAAGATGCGCATCGATTATAAACGCGAACTTGAGATCGCCGCGAAAAATATGATCCTGGTGCATCATCCGGATACGCTGATTAAGATGATCGCGCGGATGCTGGTGCAAAAAGTAAAGATTACGCACACGGCGATACTTCTGCATAACACGGATACCGATTCTTACGTTTTAACAGTGTCCCGGGGAAGCTTAGGGTTAAAAATCCCGGCTGGGTTCGCCCGGATCGACGCAGACAATTCCATTATTAAATTCTTCCGCAATTTAAGCCATCGCAGGCTTTTTAAAACCGAAGCCATCGCCTGCCACCAGATAAAGAATAAAATCAGAATCGTTAAAAATAGGACTTTGAATAAACTGCTCCGGGATGTTTCTTACCAAATGCAGATGTTTCAGGCAGAGGTATGCCTTCCGACTTATTTCCGGGATGAGCTTACGGCTTTGGTATTTTTGGGCAGAAAAAAGAATAAGAAAAAGTTTTTAGCTGAAGAATTGGATTTCTTTTTAGCGCTTGCTTCCGACATGGCTATGGCCATAAGAAACGCCAAGCTATTTCAAGACCTGGAAAATCAAGTTAATAAAAACTACCGGCTGTTTATCAATACCGTTATGGCGCTTGCCGCGGCAATAGACGCTAAAGACCATTATACGCACGGGCACACCGAAAGGGTAACTTCTTTAAGCAATCAAATTGCCTGTGAAATGGCGCAAGAAAACTCTGCGGTTGCTTCGAGCAAATTTTTAGAGCAATTAAGGGTGGCAAGCCTTCTGCATGATATCGGGAAAATAGGCGTTCCGGAAAGTATCCTTAATAAAAACGGGTTTCTTACCCCGGAAGAAAGAACGGTGGTCCAAGAGCATCCCAAGGTGGGCTCATCAATTCTTGCCCCCATTACTGAATTGGAAAATGCCATTGAAGCGGTCAAATGCCACCATGAGCATTATGACGGCAATGGATATCCGGGAAAATTAAAAGAAGATCAGATACCGCTTATGGCTTCTATAATCTCTGTGGCTGATGCCTTTGACGCGATGATTACCCATCGTCCCTACCGCCGGGCGTTAAGCAAAGATGAAGCCTTTCAGGAAATCAAGCGTTGTTCTGGAAGCCAATTTGACCCCAAAGTAGTTCAAGCCTTTACGACAATCTACCATAAAGGAGGAATCTAAAAGGCAGCTTAGAATAAAAATGGGCAAGCGTATAATTTTAATGTACATTTCAGAAATATCCGGGCATCATAGCGCTACCATCGCTATAGAAAAAGCCATAAAAACCCTTTCACCAGAAACTCAGGTGATGAATTTAAATGCTTTTAACTATACAAATCCCATATCAGAGAAAGTAGTTAACCGTTTGTACATGACGGTCATCAAAAGGATCCCTCGGATATGGGATTATCTTTATGATAACCCGAAGGTGGTAAAAAGTTTAGGCAGCATAAAAGAGCTGCTGCATAAGCAAAATTCTATAAAATTCAAGCGCCTTTTCGATCAATTCCAGCCTGATGTGGTAGCTTGCTCCCAGGCTTTCCCCTGCGGGATGGTGGCGGATTTTAAGCAAATCTACCGCTCTAACATGCCGCTAGTGGCGGTATTAACGGATTATGTGCCGCATCTCTATTGGATCTATAATCAGGTAAATTATTATGTTGTCCCATCAAGCGAAGTGGGAGATAAGCTTTCGCAAAGAGGAGTGCCTATTCAGAAGATCAAACCCTTTGGCATACCTTGCGACCCGAAATTCAGCTATTCGCTTGATAAAGATAAAATATGCCGTGACTTAGGATTAAACCCCAAAGTCTTTACGATATTGATCATGGGTGGAGGGCAAGGACTGGGGCCCATAAAAACCATAATTTCTTCGTTGGAAAAGCTTGATCTCCCTGTGCAAAGTATTGTTATAGCCGGAAGCAATACGAAACTTTATAAAAGTTTAAGGAAAAAGTCCGCAAAATCAAAACACAAGATGCTTGTTTTTGGGTATGCAAACAATATCCACGAGTTTATGACGGTTTCGGATATTATTATTACCAAGCCCGGGGGGATCACCACATCAGAGGCGCTATCCAAGTCCCTGCCGATGATTATTATTAAACCTATACCCGGGCAAGAAGCCAACAATTCCGCCTATCTTGTGCATTCTAAAGCAGCGATAAGGCTTGATGATTTCAAGAATATAAATTTCTACATCAAAGATTTCATAAATAAACCTTTAAAAATAGATGCCATGCGCCAGGCTGCAAATGCTATTAGCAGGCCTAATTCAAGCCTTGATACCGCAAGGCTTCTTCTTGACTTAAGCTGATGGCCACTTATTGGTTATATCAAATAGGAAAGACTATTGCTTTAAACCTGCCGTTAAATTTTGCGTATAAATTCGCCGCATTTGTTTCAGATATCCACTGTTTATTTAATAAAGAAGACCGTAAAGCGGTAACCTGCAATCTTAAAATAATTTTCCCGCAAAAAACAAATAAGGAAATAGCCGGGATAAGAAAGGCGATTTTCAGGAATTTCGCCAAATACCTGGTAGATTTTTTTAGATACGATAAGCTGGATAAAAAATTTATAGATAAGAATGTTTTCTTCCAAAATAAACAATATTTCGACCAGGCGCGGGCAAGCGGCAAAGGGGTAATTATTGTTACCGCGCATTTGGGCAATTGGGAATTAGGCGGAGCGGTAATGGGCGTTCTGGGGCATGCACTTTCTGCGGTGGCTTTAGTGCATCAGGATAAAAAAGTTAATGATTTTTTTAACCGCCAAAGGCAAAGTAAAGGTTTGACAGTTATACCTTTTGGGAAGGCGGTCAGGCAATGCCTGCGTGTTTTGGAAGAAAAAGGCATCCTTGCTTTAGTCGGCGACAGGGATTTTGGCGAAAGAGGACAGTTAATAGATTTTTTTGGCAAGAAAACATTATTTCCTGAAGGCCCGGCAGCCTTTGGCCTTAAGACCGGCGCCTTGATTGTCCCTATTTTTATGGTGCGCAACAATGACGATACTTTCACATTGCATTTTAACCGGCCGATTGAATGCAAGAATTCTGGCGATAAGAAAAATGATTTAATCCGGACTATCTTTGAATACAAGGAAATATTTGAGCGATATATAAAACAGTACCCTGAACAGTGGTATATGTTTCGCAAATTCTATAAACAATGAAAACTTGCGTGGTAATCCCAGCTTATAACGAAGAAAAGACGATCTCCGGAATTACCGCGCGCGTGAGAAATCAAGGCCTTGAAGCCGTTGTTATTAATGACGGTTCATCTGACCAAACTGCGCGCTTAGCTAAAGAGCAGGGCGCTATAGTAATATCTTCTTTGAAAAATAAAGGCAAGGGCGCCTCGCTTTCTCTGGGATTTGATTACGCGATGAATAACGGATATGACCCTGTTGTTACCATGGATGCCGATGGCCAGCATCTGCCTGAAGAAATACCCTTATTGCTTGATCTTGCCCAAGGCAAAAGCAATGCGTTTATTATCGGCAATAGAATGCGGGATACCCGCAATATGCCCTGGGAAAGAGTGATGACAAATAGCGTGATGTCCGCTTTTATTTCTTTTCTTGCGCATCAGCATATTCCTGATACCCAGTGCGGTTTTCGCCTGATCTCAACGCCGCTTCTTAAAAAGCTTTATCTTAAAACTTCCGGGTATGAAACCGAATCAGAAATAATTATTAAGGCCTCGCGCTTGGGCGTTAAAATACAATCTGTGCCTATTCAGACTATTTATTCACGCGAAAAAAGTAAGATAAACCCGTTTGTAGATACCATTAAATTCGTAGCGATGATTTTTAAGGAATTAGCCCCGCACAAGAGGAAATAGCATGGATTTTCTGTCTTTGCGCAAGGATATGGTGCAGTCCCAATTGGTATCCAGGGGCATAAAATGTGCCCGTGTCTTAGAAGCGTTTATGAAGATTGAACGGCATCTTTTTGTCCCTGCATCCAGAATTGAGCAGGCGTATGCTGACCATCCCGTGCAAATAGGGCAGGCACAAACTATTTCTCAACCTTATATTACAGCGTTGATGGTTGAGCTTTTAGAGATCAACAAGGATGATTGCGTGCTTGAGATAGGCACCGGTTCCGGATACCAAAGCGCGATACTGGCGCAATTGGCCAAAGAGGTTTTTACTATTGAGCGCATAGAAAGCATAGCAACTAATGCCAAAGACCTGTTAAACAAGTTAGGGTATTCAAATGTAACCGTGATCACTGGCGACGGGACAATGGGATATAAAGAAAAGGGATGTTTTGATAAAATAATCGTATCCGCAGCCAGCCCCGAAATACCGCAGCCGCTCTTGGACCAGTTGAAACAAGGCGGGCGTATGGTCATACCTTTGGGAGATAAGGCAATACAGACAATCAATGTGGTTATAAAAAACTTGAAAATCGAATGTAGGCCTTCTTGCGCCTGCGTGTTTGTGCCTTTGGTGGGCAGATTTGGTTTTAATTAAAAAAAGAATATAACTTTACAATTTGAGGCTTTAAATATATTATATTGGTAACTAAGGGAGGTTGATTTGTCTACTAAAAATAGTATTCTTATCGGGCAGCTTCTCATTGAGCAGGGAATAATCACTTCCGAGCAGCTTCAGGTGGGGCTTAAGGAGCGCGAAAAAACCGGAGAATTTATTTGCGCCACTTTAATTAAGCTGGGCTTTGCCACAGAAGAAAAAGTTTTCCAGCTTCTATCCCATCAGTTAAACATTCCGTATTTAAAATTAAAAGACAAAAAAATTGACCCTTCGGTAATCCGCAAGGTATCCGCTAAATTCGCCAGCCACTATAAAATAATCCCTCTGGATTTTAAGGATAACGTCATGACCATAGCCATGACCGATCCTTTAGACGTGCGCACAGTTGATGATTTAAACCTTATCTTAGGCTTTGATGTTAAAGGTGTTTTGGCAAGCGAAGCGGAAATTCAAGATGCTATCCGTAAATATTACGGGGTAGGGGCGGAAACATTAGAAAAAATGATCTCCAAGGATCAGCCCATCCATGAGATACCCGGGCATTTGGATAAAACCGAAGACCTGGAAGTCTTAGCCGAAGACGCCTCTATTATAAAATTCGTTAATCAGATCTTATCCGAAGCAATCAAAGACCGCGCCACCGATATCCATCTTGAGCCGTTTCAGGATGAATTGCGCACCCGCTTTAGAATAGACGGTATCTTGTATAATATCAACATCCCTGAGACGATTAAGTATTTTCATCCTGCCATTGTTTCGCGTATTAAGATCATGGGGCATATGAATATCGCCGAGCATCGTATCCCGCAGGATGGAAGGATTAAGATCAAAATTGATAATCAGGAATTAGACCTAAGAGTTTCTACGATCCCTACAGCTTTTGGGGAAGCGGTGCACATTAGGATATTAAGTTCTCAATTCTTCTTGGAACTTGAGAAGATAGGCTTATTGCCGGATAACTTGCGCATAATTGAGCAGATGATCAAAAAACCGCACGGGGTTATCTTTTTGAACGGGCCTACCGGTTCTGGCAAATCCACTACCCTTTATGCTTCATTGGCCAAGATCAATTCTCAAGCGGTAAAAATCATTACCATGGAAGATCCGATTGAATATCA